>QKHD01000023.1 GCA_003250175.1 Helicobacteraceae bacterium | reverse complement strand
TAGCGTTCGCCGGCGGTCTGGGGGTCACGGTATTTTTCTTTCTGCTCATGGAGTCGATGATCTCCCAGGAGAACACCCTCTCCAAGGACGGCAAAGAGTACGAGATGGTCGATTTTATCCGGATGAACAAAAACCTTCAGGTCCAGGAGAAGGAGCGGGTGAAAAAAGAGCTGCCCAAGCCCAAGGAGCTGCCCAAAATCCCCAAGATGGCGGTGGAGCAAAAGCAGGCACCCAAACCCAAAAATCTCGCCATGGACATTCCGGACATGATGCCGCCGCTGGCCCTGGCCAAGAGCTTTTCCCTAGGCGACGCCTCCTTTGCGGGAGGGGCGGGGATGTTTGACGGCAACGTTATTCCCTTGGTTCGGATTCCGCCCCAGTACCCCATGCGCGCCAAGCGGCTAAAAATCGAGGGTTACGTCGTGGTGCAGTTTATTATCGACGAAGAGGGCGGAGTGGAACGCGCCCAGGTGGTGCAGGCCTCTCCGGAGGGGATTTTCGAGCAGGCTGCCCTTCGGGCGATCAAGCGGTGGAAGTTCAAACCGAAAAGCGAAAACGGGGTAGCCATGAAGCAAGGGGCGACCCAGACCATCGAATTTAAATTGGATCAGTGATGCGCAAATTTCTTTTTATGGCACTGTCGGCGCTTAGTCTCTGGGGGGCGGGGCAGCTGAGCCCCGGTGTCTACCGGGAGCTGACGGAGATTCAAAAACTGATCGAGGGCAAGAAAAGCGACGAGGCGGCCAAGCGCATCGACGAGCTGCTGGCGGAGACCCAGGGGGATTACAACCTCGCCTTTATCTACCAGGCCCAGGGCTACCTCTACCTGGAGAGCGATCAGCCCGCCAAGGCCAAGGCGAGTTTTGAAAAGGTGCTCACGCTCAAAGCGCTGGAGGGGAGTGCCTATCTCAATATCCTGCAAAACCTGGGGGCGCTCTGCATCCAAGACGGCGAGTATGAGAAGGGGATCGACTATCTACTCCGCTGGCTGAAAGAAGCCCCCAAGCCCTCCGCCGGAGTGCACATCACCCTGGCAACGGCCTATGTCAAGCTGGAAAAGACCGCCACCGCCCTGGAACACGCCAAAACGGCTGTGGCTTTGGCGACGGAGCCCAAGGAGCCCTGGTATCGGCTCTTAAGTGCCCTGTACTACCAAAACGGCCAGCTGGATAACGCCGTCACAACCCTGGAAAAAACGGTGGAGTTTTTCGGGGTGAAAAAGGACTACCTCACCCAGCTCTTTGGCATTCTCATGCAGCAGGAAAAACAGGCCAAGGCCCTGGCGGTCTGGGCGCTGGCGTACCGCAGCGGGCTGTTGGAGAGTAAAGAGGAGTACGAACAGCTGGCCATGCTGCACGGCAGCCACGGGGTTCCTCTGGATGCGGCAAAGATTCTGGTGGAAGGGATGCAAAAGGGCATCCTGCCCAAAGACCTGGAGCACCTCCGTCTAACCTACGAATACTTTCTTGGCGCCAAGGAGTACGAGTCGGCCAAAACCTACCTGGCCCAGGCGGCAGAGCTTAGCGAAAAGGGTGAACTCTACCTGCAATACGGCCAGCTGCTCTTTGAGGCCGAGGCCTATGCCGAGGCGGCTCAGGCCTTCGAAAATGCCCTGAAAAAGGGCAAGATCAAACACGTGGCCGACACCTGGATGCTGCTGGGCATCAGCTACTATGAAGCGGGCAACGACAAGGAGTCCAAGCGGGCCTTTACCCAGGCGGAGGGCTTTGAAAAAAGCCGCGCCTCGGCCAAGAGCTGGATCAACTTTTTACAGAGTCGGGAGTAGGCTTACTGGGGGCGTAAAAGAGGGTACCGCTGGAGTGGATGTTTCTGAGAAGAAAATCTTCGACAGCGCTGAGGTCGTAGCCGCTGCACAGCAGCATGCGTCCGCCCCGTGCCATGAGAAAATCCGCCGCGATCAGCTTGGTGACAATACCGCCCGTAGCAAAGGTATTGGTGGGTGTGTGGTCGGCCTGGAGGGCCTGGGGCGGAATGTGGGTGACCTCATTGAGCATTTTGGCGTCGGCATGGTCTTTGGGGTTTTTGTCGTAGTAGCCGTCGATATCGCTGAGAATCACCAGCAGGTCGGCTCCGGTAAAGTGGGCGACGTGGGCGGAGAGCTGGTCGTTATCGCCAAAGACCTGTTCGGAGGTGGTGGAGATGTCGTTTTCGTTGACAATGGGGACAATCCCATTACCCAGGAGGGTGTTGATGATTTCACGGAAGATATCGGTGCGTTTTCGGGAGTCGAAATCTTCTTCGGTTAGTAGAATCTGTGAGGTTGTGATCCCGAAAATATCGAATTTTCTCTTGTAGCTGCTCATGAGAATGGGTTGGCCCATGGAGGCCAGGGCCTTTTTGCTGATGTGCTTCTGACGGTCGAGTTTTAAGGCGGTGTATCCGGAGGCGACGGCTCCGGAGCTGACCAGAATCACCTCGCAGTTTTCCCGGACCTTGGCGATGAGGTGGACGAGATTGAGCATCCGCTCCTTGGCCAGGCCCTCTTTGGTGGTGAGCACGCCGCTGCCTACTTTAATCACAATTCGTTTCATCATAATCCTTCAATGATAGGTTTTGCAATCGGCTTCGCATGCATCGAAGCGTTGTTGCAGATCGCTTGGTGCGGGACGCAGCCGACCGGTGAGATAGATGACCAGCGACGCCGCCGCAAAGGCGGGGAGAATCTCGTAGAGATCAAACACCCCTCCGGAGAGCTGCTTGTAGATCAGTACCGTGACAGCCCCCGTTAAAATCCCTGCCAGCGCCGCCTCTTTGCTCATCTTTTTCCAAAAGAGGGAGAAGAGTATCACCGGCCCGAAGGCTGCCCCGAACCCGGCCCAGGCGTAGCTCACCAGATCCAAAATCGTGCTCTCCGGATCACGGGCCATGTAAAGGGCGATGAGGGCCACCAGCACCACGGCCCCGCGCCCCACCCAGACCAGAGTGTTCTGGGAGGCCTTTTGATTGAGGTAGCTTTTGTAGATGTCTTCCGTCAAGGTGGAGGAGCAGACCAGAATCTGCGAATCGATGGTGCTCATGATGGCCGAGAGGATGGCGGCCAGTAAAATCCCGGCGATCCATGGGTTAAAAACGGTCTGGGTAAAGAGGATAAAGACCGTCTCCGGATCGGAGAGGGGTTGATCTAAAAAGTAGGCGATGCCGAAGATGCCGGTGAAGATGGAACCGATGAGGGCCAGAAGCATCCAGCCGATGTTGATCCGGCGGGCGGTGGGGATGTGCCCGGGGCGGTCGACGGACATGAAGCGTACCAGAATATGGGGTTGCCCGAAATAGCCCAGCCCCCAGGCCAGCAGGGAGACCAACCCGATGATGCCCAGATCATGGAAGGGATCGAGCAGGGCAGGGTCGTGTTGGCGGATGGTGGTGACCACCTCGCTGAGCGAACCCATCTCCTGCCAGACCACGAAAGGTACGGCGAGCAGGGCCAGGAGCATTAAAATGCCCTGGATAAAGTCGGTCCAGCTGACGGCGTTGTAGCCGCCCAAAAAAGTGTAGGAGACGATGACCGCGCTGCCGATGAGCAGGGCGGTTTCGTACCCCATGCCGAAGGAGTTTTGAAACAAGACGGCCCCGGCGACCAGTCCGGAGGCGATGTAGAGGGTAAAGAAGATCAGAATAACCAGGGCCGAAACGCCCCGAAGCAAGGAGCCGCTGTCTTGAAAACGGGCTTCGATGTAGTCGGGGATGGTGATGGCGTCGCTTAGCTTTTCCGTAAAAATCCGGAGGCGTCCGGCGACGATCAGCCAGTTGAGGTAGGCCCCGATGGTTAGCCCAACGCCGATCCAGATTTGGTTGAGCCCATAGGCGTAGAGCGCACCGGGAAGCCCAAGCAGGAGCCAGCCGCTCATGTCACTGGCCCCCGCACTCAATGCCGCCACGGCGGGATTGAGTCCGCGGCCACCCAAAATGTAGTCGCTGAGGCTGTCGGTCTGCCTGTAAAAATAGAGCCCGATGGCGATCATGCCGACGAGGTAGACGATAAAGGTCATAATGGTTGCCGATTCCATAATTCTCCTTTTGGCGCTTTTTTTCATGGTAGCAAATTAAATTGAATCTACGGTTAGAGGAGGGATTTTGGCACATATTTTCAGTGAACACTGAAATTTATCTGCCGAAAATATATGATGTTTTCACGGGAGATTGAAAGAAATATTGTACATTTACTATGTATTGTCTGTGAATAACTTTTTGATTTCCCTCATGAGCTTCTTTTTGTATTTTCCCTTCCATCCGGAGCCGAGATACTGTACAATGCCATCCATCAAACCACCCAAGGAAACCACGTGAGCACCAAAAAAGAAGAGCTGATCGAACTGCTGGAAAATGTCCTGATTCCGGACCTCGAAGACTACATGGACGATCTGTTCGAAGTGATCGCCTCCTCCAAAGAGAAAGATCCGGAGACGGAAGCCGAGCTGACGGAGACGCGCGAAATTTATCAGGATTTTCAGGAGATTTTAGAAGACGCCTCCTCCGGAGAGATGGACGAGGAGGAGTGTGCCGAAGTCCTCGAAGAGCTCCGGCAGATGATGGAAGACGACTCAGACCACGCTTAAGTGCATAAAGCCCGTTGAAAAGCGGCCGCTTTCGGGCACGAAGCAGAGCAGCCGGTCGCCCTTTTTGAGGCGGCCGGATTTGAGCAGCTCTTCTAAGATAATATAGATCGACGCCGACCCGGTGTTGCCCTTGTAGGGCAGGTTGGTAAACCACTTTTCATAGGGGATTTCAAGCCCCACTTCCTTTAAGGCCTCGTAGTTCTTCTCCCGGAAAAAGTGGGAGGAGTAGTGGGGCAGAAAATAATCAATCTCCGAGGCCTTCAGCCCCCGTTTTTCCTTGATCTCCGTCATGGGTTTGATCATGGAGTAAAAGACGATATTTTCATTCAAAAGCTTCACATCCTGTTTGACGGCAAAGACGGAGCGTTCCGTCCACTCCTTCTGGGTGTACTCTTTCCACCCCTTGGCGCTGCCGTCTTCGCGTTTGTCGCATCCGGCGTACATGCAGACGGGCATCTGGTTGGCATAGGAGCGGGTCTCCATCCAGTCGATCCGGAGCGATAAGCCCTCCGGATTGGGGGTGTCGCTCAGATACATCGCCCCGGCGCCATCGGAGAGCATCCAGCGCAAAAAGTCCTTTTCAAAGGCGATCTCCGGTTTTTCGTGGAGCTCGTCGACCCGGTGGGCCACCTCTTCGTGGTAGTTGTTGGCATTGAGCATGGCAGAGGCGGTTTCGGACCCGGTGGCCACGGCATGGGTGCAGATACCTGCCGCGACGGCGGCATAGGCGTATTTGAGGGCCATGATGCCGGAGAGGCAGATACCGGCGGAGGAGTTGACCTCGCACGGTACGCCGCCCAGTTCGCCGTGGACCATTACCCCGTGGCCGGGCATGATGACGTCGGCGGCGCTGGTACCGCAGGAGAGCACCTCCAGCTGGTTCAGGTCGCACCCTGCCTTGCCGTGGAGCTTGCGGACCGCTTCGGCGGTCAGCTGGGCGTTGGTGTGGGTCGCTTTGCGCGTGACCGGATCAATGGCGTAGTGGCGGGTCTGAATGCCGTTGCTGCGAAGGATGATCTTCTTGGCGCGGGAGGGTTTGTCACCCAACATGCCGAGGACGGCTTCAATGTGGTCGTTGTCGACGGGTTCTCCGGGGAGAAAGGCTTCGATATTCCGGATATAGACAGGTGCGGAGGGCATGGGAGTCCTTGTTTGTGTGAATCATACGAAAGACGGAAAACGAAAGTAACTGATTGTACAAAGATAAGATAAAACGACGGTTACATCTCCGGAGCCAAGCTCCGGAGGTTAGAGGAGAAGCAGGGCGACGCGGTAGACGATAAAAGAGAGCAGGTAAGCCGTCGCCGTGGTAAAGAGGAAGAGGTAGCCCAGGTATTTGTAGCCGCCCGCCTCTTTGGTAAAGACGATGGAGGCCGCGAGGCAGGGCAGGTAAATCATGACGAAGGTGATAAAGCTGAGCGCCGCGGCGAGGGGGATGTGTTTTTTAATCTCACTCACCAATCCGGCGCTGGTCTCATCCACCTCGTCACCCAGGGCATATAAAACCCCCAGTGTAGCGACCACCACTTCCTTGGCCGCCAGACCGGTCTCCAGGGCGACGGTCATCTGCCAGTTAAAGCCCAGTGGTGCAAAGAGGGGTTCGGTCGCTTTGCCGATAAGCCCCAGGTAGCTGTTTTCCAGCTTCTCCTTTTGCAGTTCGTTTTCCAGGTGGCCCTTTTGGGCATCGGTCTGGGCCGCTTCGATTTTTACCGCGTAGGCGGCTTCGAGTTCGGGCTGGTGGGGGTAGGTGCTGGCAAACCAGATCAGCATGGAGGCGGCGAGAATAAAGGTCCCCGCCTTTTTGAGGTACATCATGGATTTGCTGTAGACCGTATGCCAGATCAGCTTAAGGGAGGGCATCCGGTATTTGGGCATCTCCATGACAAAAGGCTCCTCTTCGCCTTTGAAGACAAAGCTTCTAAGAACCTTGGCC
>QKHD01000385.1 GCA_003250175.1 Helicobacteraceae bacterium | reverse complement strand
AGCGAGACGCCGAAGCGGCGGCTGCTGACGGGACCGAAGGTGTAGCTAGGCATGATTAGCGTCTGGTCAGCTCGTGAACCAGGTCGACCAGGTATTTGGCGTTTTCCACTGGAAGGTCTGGCAGCATACCGTGGCCGAGGTTGAAGATGTGGCCCGGTTCTTTGCCCATAACCTTGACGATGTGCTCCACACCCTCTTTGATCTTCTCCTGGGAGTAAAGGCGGGTCGGCTCCATGTTGCCCTGAATGGCGTAGCGGTCAAAGACGGCTGCCTTGGCCTTTTCAATGGGTGTGCCCCAATCAACGCCAAAGACGTCGAAGGTACCGTCGATTTTATCCAGGTATCCGGAGATACCCTTGCTAAAGAGAATGACCGGAATTTCCGGATGCTGGGCTTTAATCGCCGCGGAGATTTCCTTCATATAGGACCAGCTGAACTCAAAGAATGCGGACTCTTCCAGGGCACCGCCCCAGCTGTCAAAGACCTGCACGGCATTGACGCCGGCGTCGATCTGCTTGAGTAGGTATTTGATAATGGCATCGGTGTTTTTACGAAGAATCGCATGCAGCAGGCTCGGGTTGGAGTAGAGCATTTTTTTGCTGATTTCATACGTTTTGGAACCGCCGCCTTCGATCATGTAGGTGGCCAGCGTCCAGGGGCTTCCGGCAAAACCGATCAGGGCTTTGTCTGCCGCCAGGTCTTTACGGATCAGTTTAATCGCATCATAGACGTAGGAGAGTTTTTCATCGCTGTCGTCCGCCAGACGTTTCAGATCGGCTTCGTTTCTAAGAGGGTCGTGGAAAACGGGCCCCTTGCCTTTGACAAACTCCAGATCCATGCCCATTTCGGCCGGGATAACGAGGATGTCGCTAAAGAGAATCGCCGCATCCACACCCAGAATATCAATCGGCTGCAGGGTGACTTCACAGGCCAGCTCCGCATTGCGGCAAAGGCTCATGAAGTCTCCGGCCTGGGCGCGGGTCGCGCGGTATTCCGGAAGGTAGCGACCGGCCTGGCGCATCATCCAGATCGGCGTGTAGGGGGTTTGTTTTTTCAGACAGGCATCGACAAAGATCATTAGTGGCTGCCGCCTTTATGCAGAAAGTAAAGCCCCAGGGAGAGCACCAGAATGGAAACGGCAAAATAGAGCATTTCCAGGGCCGTGTCGTAGCTCATGTGCAGAACACGCTGGAAGAAGCTGACCACCAAGACCATGATGATTACTTTGGCCAGTTTGTCTTTCAGTTGGTCCAGGGAGTGAATCTCCAGAACCTGATTGGGGGACTCCTGTGCATCTTCAATCGGAGAGATGAAAAGCTCATAGAGACCAAAGCTAAAGATCAGCATAACGACAGCGATAAGATAAAGATCCACCGCACCGATAATGTCGCCGACGACATCTTCGTGCATATGCTCCGGATGGGCATGGCCGAAGTAAGCGCTGTAGGTCATTTCCAAAACGTGGAAAATATCAACGCTGGCAATAATAAAGAGGATGATAGCACCCAGAAGACTGAAGATAACGGGCAGAAGCACAAAAAAACGTGTGCTCCAAAGCCCCTTTTCAAAAATTCGTTCCAGCATTAGTTGCCCCCTTCCATTTCAATCCATTTTTTGGCGATCTTGACCGCATTGGTAGCGGCACCGACACGGAGGTTGTCCGCGACGATCCACATG
>QKHD01000211.1 GCA_003250175.1 Helicobacteraceae bacterium | reverse complement strand
AAACCCGGCACTACTGCTCGATCCGCTGCCTGGCCGCGGAGCACGCCCATAACCTCCCCTCCACCATCAAGGCCGTCGATGCCGTGAGTGCCGAGCTGATCGACGCCCGCACCGCCACCTACCTCATCGGCAGCGACATTCCCGGTACCATGAGCATGACCGGCAAGCTCGCCTTCGCCGCCAAGGCTGACGCCGAAGCCTTTCAAAAGGAGCACGGCGGCCACCTGGGCCGTTTTAACGACGCCCTCACCCAGGCCCGAAGCGACAAGGAAAAAGACGACGCCATACGGATGAAGAAAAAGGAGAAGATGGTCTACCCCAAGGGCAAGATGCTCTATGAAAAGCTCTGCAAAAAGCCGATCGACGCCCACGCCTTTGCCTCGCTTCCCGCCCTCAAAGCCCACATCCAGACCCATGCCCTCTGCTCCGGAGTCGACGAACCAAAACTCCAGGCGCTGAGCCTCTACCTCTGGGATCACCGTGAGGGGGCAGCGGACGGTCACGACCACAGCCGGGGCAAGGGGATGCAGATCGACGTGCCCGCCCAGGCCAAATGCCCCGTCTGCGGCATGTTTGTGGCTAAATACCCCCGCTGGGCCGCCAAGATGACCATGCCAAACGGTACCGACCACTACTTTGACGGTGCCAAGGATATGTTCAAATTCTACCTCCAGCAGCACGCCGGTCCGGAGGGTGCCGGGCTAGTACTGGTGACGGATTATTACACCCAGCAGGCCTTCCCCGCCAAGGGCGCCTATTACGTTCAAGGTAGCGACGTCTACGGCCCCATGGGGCACGAGCTGATCCCCTTTAAAACCCTGCAGGATGCCAAGACCTTCGCCCGCGACCACAAGGGCGAGAAGATTCTCCGCTTTTTGGAGGTGGACATGGCCCTGTTAAAGAAGCTGGATGAATAAACCCCGTCTGCTTGCCGCCTTTATCCTGATCCTCATAGCCAGCATTATGGCCCAGCTGGTCTATCTCAAGCTCAAAGCTTCCGCCCAAGAGGAAACGCAGCCCGCCAAGGAGGCGGCCGTGCGCCTGACCGGCCTGCCCGATCTGGCCCTTAGCACCGAGGCGCGGTTTGTACGGCACCGCTCCCTGGCCGATATTTCGACCATTCTCAGCGAAGGGGGGAGCCTTCCGGAGTATTTCCCCTCCGCCCACCTCTACGCCGTCTCCCCCCAAGCCCACGCCTCCGGAGTGATTCGTCATGAACCCTAAACTGCTCACCTTCGCCCTCGAAGCCATCGGACGCCGCGGCGGGAAAAATGCCGCCGTGGGGATCATCTTCGCCCTGCTGGTCGCCCTGCTGGCCAGCGTGCTGCTCACCTCCCGATCCTTGCAGAGCGAAGTGGAAAAGACCCTAAGCGCCCTGCCCGACATTACCGTTCAAAAGCTCCAGGGCGGCCGCCAGGGGCTGATCGAGAGCGACCGGGTCTACGCCATCGAGACCATTCCCGGCGTCACCTGGGCCAGGGAGCGGGTCTGGGGGTACTACTACTTTCAAAACGCCGGGGTCAACTTCACCCTGGTGGGGCTGGACTTTTTCCTCCCCGCCTACGAGGAGAGCCTAAATGCGGCGATCCGGAACTTTGATATCGCCACCTGGATGGACCGGGATTTTATGATCGTGGGCGAAGGGGTGGAACGCACCCTGCATGCCAACTACTACAAAGAGTATTTTAATTTTATCCTCCCCGACGGTGCCATGAAAAAGGTCGAGCTGGCGGGCACCTTTGCGGCGGGTACGGCGCTGCAGTCATCGGATACGATCCTGCTCCCCGTCACCCTGGCCCGCACCCTGCTGAATGCTCCGGAGGGGCTGGCCACCGACATCACCGTCGCCGTGGCCAATCCGGAGGAGGTCGCCATGGTAGCGACCAAGATCAGCCGCCTCTACCCCGATACGCGGGTCATTACCAAAACCGACCTGGCGGGCTCTTATCAAAACCTTTTCGACTACAAGGGCGGCCTCTTTTTAAGCCTCTTTATCACCGCACTCGCCAGCTTTTTTATTCTTTTGCTGGATAAGAGCGGCATGGGGTTGGCGGAACGCCGGGAGATCGGGATTTTGCGGGCCCTGGGCTGGCGCATGGAGGAGGTGATCCGCCTCAAGCTGCTGGAAAGCGGCATCGTCGCGTTCACCGCCTACCTGCTGGGCATCTTCATCGCCCTGGGCTATGTCTTTATGCTCCAGGCCCCGGGCATCGTGGCGCTCTTTGAGGGCTACAGCGTGCTCAAGCCCGCCTTCGAGCTGCCGGTGGTGATTGATCTTTCTTTGCTGGGACTGATCTTTCTGGCCACGGTGCCCCTCTACATGGCGGCGGTCATCTTCCCCGCGTGGCGCGCCGCCACCATCGACGCAGACGAGGTGATGCGATGATCCGGCTAACCAACGTTTCCAAAATCTACCCCCTCTCCGGAGCCGACTCTGTCACCGCCCTGGAGAACGTCTCGCTTTCCATCCGCGAAGGGGAGCTCGTGGTGCTCAAAGGGATCAGTGGCAGCGGCAAATCGACCCTGCTCGCCCTCATCGCTGCCATGACCAAACCGACCTCCGGAGACGTCGTCGTCGCCGGGCGCTCCGTGGCCAAACTGCCTGATCGGTTTGCCTCGGATTTCAGACGCAACACCATCGGGATGATCTTCCAGAAATTCAACCTCCTGGGCGATCTCAGCGCCATCGACAACGTCACCCTCCCCCTGATTCCGACCCATGAGAGCGCCTCGGATATCAAAGAGCGTGCCTACCGCATCCTCAAATCCCTTGGGGTAAAAAAGCGCCTGGGCAGCCTCGCCAAGCACCTCTCCGGAGGCGAACAGCAGCGCGTGGCCATCGCCAGAGCCCTGGTGGGCGACCCGGCCATTATCCTCGCCGACGAACCTACCGCCAGCCTGGACCGCAAGCTCACACTGGATTTTGTGGAGATGCTCAAAACCATGAAGCAGTCCGGCAAAACCATCGTCATCGCCACCCACGACCCCCTCTTTTTTGATCTGGGCATTGTGGACCGTGTGATCGAAATCGACGGAGGGCGGCTGGCGTGAGCGCCTTTCTAACCCCCGATACCCTCGTACTGCTGCTCATCGAAGGGCTGCTGCTCGCCCTCATGGCGGTGCTGCTGCCCAGCCTGTGGCGTCTGGCCCGCCGCTTTGACATCGGCCGCACCACTCCGGAGCAGTACGCCCTGGAAAAGCGCGCCTACCTGGCCGGTACTTTGCTGCGCTTTATGCTCTGGGTCAAGATCGCCCTTTTTGTCTACTTCGTCTACGCGCTCGATCACCTCTCCGGCGTCATCACCGGGGCAATGTGCGCAGCGGGGGTCATCAACGCCTGGGATTATGGCCCGCTGCTGCTGGGGTGGAAGCTGGCGGGGCTCTACCTCTTTGGCTCCTGGCTGGTACTCCACCGCCTGGACCTTTCCAGGGAAAACCTCCCCTTCAGCCGCCTGAAATTCCGCCTGGCTTTGGGCCTGGCCGCCTTTATGGGGGTGGAGTTCGCCCTCTTGATCGGCTATCTGGACGCCCTCGATCCCGCCACCATCGTCAGCTGCTGCGGCACCCTGTTCAGCACCGCCAACGTCTCGGCCCTGGGAACGCTTCTGGCCATTCCCAAAGCGTGGCTGCTGGGGGTGTTCTACGCCCTCTTTGCCCTCATCGTGGCGAGCGCCCTACTGCGCCGTTCCGGGCTGGCGGCACTCTTTAGCCTGCTCTTTCTCCCCGTAGCGCTGCTGGCCATCATCAGCTTTTTTAGCACCTACGTCTATGAGCTCCCCACCCATACCTGCCCCTTCTGCCTGCTGCAAAAAGAGTACGGCTACATGGGTTACCTGCTCTATTTCCTCCTCTTTGCGGGAACCTTCAGCCTCCTGTCCGCTGCCCTTGCCGCCAAGCTCGTACAAGAAAAAGCCCGCTTCGCCCTGGGGCTTTGGCTGCTGGGCGGTTTTGTGGCTCTCGCTACCTGGTATCCCGTGGGCTTTTATCTGAAAAACGGAGTCTTTTTATGAAACCCTACGCCCTGCTTGCCGCCCTGCTGCTCCTACTCTTTGGATGCGAAAACAAGACCGTCGTCATCTCCGGAAACACCGCCCAGGAGGCGATCAACTTTCAAAAGGGCGGCGTGCGCTGCAGCGAGTGCCAGATGGTGATCGAAGACTACCCCTACACCGCCCAGCTGGTTACTCCGGAGGGCAAGACCTACTTCTTCTCCGACGTGGGGAGTTTTGTCAAATGGCAGCAGGGAAAAGATTTTAAAGGAAACGAGAAGGTCTGGGTCTGGGCGCTGGATACTAAACGCTGGATCAATGCCAAGGCCGCCTTTTACACGACCAACGAGATCACGCCCATGGAGTACGGGTTTGGCGCCTATGAAAACCAAACGGAAACAATGATCGATTTTGACACGATGAAGATGAAGATGCTGCGTGGGGAAAACTTAACCAATCCGGCCTACCGGAAAAAGGTTTTGGGGGAGTAGAAGAGAACCCGCCGCTAGGCGCGGCGGATCGGGCTAAAAACGATTAGCAGCTTGGTACGTTACCGCTGTCGTTAGCATATTCGTGAAGGAAGTCGAAGATATGCTCGCCGGCTTTTTCAAAGAACGCCGGGCTCATTTTTTTCTCACCAGGTGTACCTTTGTGAGCGTTTACCATGCCTTCAGCATTGTTTTCGAACAGTTTTTTCCATTCTGCTTGGGAGTGCATTGCTGCACCTTTTGTTCCGTTACCGTGGCATGCTTTACATGCTTTGAGGTAAAGTTTTTGCCCTTTTTTTACATCAGCCTGAGCTGTTGTGAAAAGAGCCACTGCACTAAAAGCCACTGCAATCATAAGACGATTAAACTTCATACATTACTCCTTAAATATCTCAAGTATGTCAAACAAACCTGATTTGCCTCACATTATAGTGCAAAGGATATTGGAAGTCAATTAAGCGAAACGGGCGGGTTTTTCTTATCCCAAATGTGGTACAAGATGGTGCGCATTTGAATCTATAAGGGCAAAGGAAGCCTCTTGTCATACCACTCGGCACTATTAGAACTGATTATATTTTTTATTGCGGTCTATGCCATCGTCCGCCTGGCCGGATGGTGGGATACCAGACAGACTTTAAGCAAAATCCGGAGCACTCCGCCGCCTAAACGTTTTGAACATTATCTGGAAAAAACGCCCCATTTTCCCCTGCTAGATACAGAAGACCGCGCCCTGGCTTTGGAACGTGTCCGGCTTTTTCTGGCCCAGAAGGAGTTTATCGGCATTCGCAAGGAGGCCACGGAGGAGATGCAGGTGGTTATCGCCTTTTACGCCGTGCTCATCGCCCTGCGCTTTCCCGAAGACTGCTACCACGAGCTTAAAACCGTCCTCATCTACCCCTATCGCTTTGTGGCTGATGAAGTCAGCAGCTACGGCGGCATCTACACCAAGGAGGAGATCATCATGGACGGCCAGTCCTCCGGAGACACGGTGGTCATCTCCTGGCACGAGGCCCGGCACGAAGCCCACACCCTCGGCCACCACAACGTCATTATCCACGAGTTCGCCCATGAGCTCGATTTTGAAGACGGTGCCGCCGACGGCATCCCGCCCTTGGATGCCGAGCACTACGCCGGGTGGAGCCACGTGCTCTTTCACCACTACGACCGCCTCAACGAAATCGCCCAAAAAAACCGTGACTGGGGCGACTACGCGCTCTTTGGCAGCTACGCCGCCACCCACCCGGCGGAGTTTTTCGCCGTGGCCAGCGAGATCTTTTTCTGTCACCCCAACAGCCTGCACCACGCCTTTCCGGATGTCTACGCGCAGCTTAAGGGCTTTTACCGCATCGATACCCTCAAACTTCTGGCCAAGGAGCCTTACCGCTAGGCGTTGAGGCGGGATTTGCTCAGGTTGTAGGTATCGTACAAGGCCTGCTCGTGGCGGTTTTTAACCAGCCGCTGGGCGGCGTTGTGCGCCTCCGGAGCGGTGGTGCCGCCCAGGCTGAGCTCATAATCCTGCTGCACCTTGGTGATGTTGCGCTCCAGCGAGCGTAAAATCCCCACCTCTTTGCGGTAGGTGCCGTTGCGTTCGAGCATCTGAATCCGCAGATCGATCACCTTGTTGTAGTCGTACTGCATCATGTCGGCGTCGGTAACGTTTTTGCGCTCCAGGATCGGCTCCTGGTCATGGACGGTGCGCACCTGCCACTTGGGCAGCTCAAAGAGTCCGTAGAGCCCCTCGAAGGCCCGCTCGTCAAACTTGTTGATGTTGTTCGTGTTGGCAAAAGCCTCGTAGAGTTCATCGGGTACATGACTGTAGATGGCGGGCTTGGGCATCGGGAACTCCATGGGGAAATTCAGCGCCTTGGGGATGTAGTCGGGATCGATCGGTTCGATCACCTCCTCCGCCTCCTGGGGCACCGTCGTCTCCTTCACGCTGCTCTCCTGACCCAACAGCTCCTTCAAAGGGCTTTGCTGCTGCTCATTGTTCAGTGCGGGGCGGGAACTGGTAATGCGCCCGTAATTTCCCGCCAGCGCCTCGCTGCGCAGCTC
>QKHD01000339.1 GCA_003250175.1 Helicobacteraceae bacterium | reverse complement strand
CCCATAATCACCGGATAATCACGGCTCAGCGCACTCTGGTAAAAGAGCAGGCCCATGCCGTTAATGGAGAAGATCGACTCCAAAATGACGCTGCCGCCGATCAGGCCGGGTAGGGAAAGACCCAAAATGGTAATCATGGGGGCGGAGAGGTTGGGCATGATATAGCGGGAGAAAATCAGCTTTTCCGAAAGCCCCCGGCTTCGGGCGAAAAAGATGTAATCGCTTTTGAGAATTTCAATGCTAAGTGAGCGCACATAGAGTGTCAGCGATCCGATCCCCCCAAAGACGATCACCCCGATGGGCAGCACCAGGTGCCACGCCATGTCGAGATAATAGGTGACCCACCCTGCCTCCTCATCGACGCTGTGCAGCCCGGCAATAGGGAAAACATCATAAACCACCGCCAGGACGATAATCAAGATCAGCGCGAGGTAGAAAGAAGGCATGGAGTAGCTAACCAGAGAAAACTGCTTGACGACTTTGTCCAACACCCTGCCCTTCAGCATGGCCGATTTAATCCCCAGATAGAGGGAGATGAAAAAGATCAGGATCATGCTGACAACATTGATGATCAATGTCACGGGTAGGCGTTCGAAAATTTCGTCGCGTACGGCTTTGCCGCTGGAAAAGGAGATACCAAAGTCAAACTGCACCAAGGCACCGATCCAGGAGAGATACTGCTGCAAGAGAGGTTTATCCAGGCCGTAGACCTGCTTGAGGTGTTCGATGGCTTCTGGGGTGATATTGGGGTTGAGCTCGCCGCTGGCAAAGAAGCTGTTGGGGGCCATATTGACCGCCAGAAAGGAGATAAGGGAGATGATGACGATCATCAGCACGGCATAGAGGCTCTTTCTAAGAAGATAGCCTCCGATGCTGAAGTGTCGATCTGCTCCCATGGGGATGGTTACTGGTTCTTTTCCCAGACCATGACGTTTTTGCCGTCGACATCTTCGACCGCCGCCATACCCATCTGGCTGTAGCCTGCGTCCACGTAGTGGATTTCACCGGTTACGCCGCTGGCCAGATCGCTAAGCAGGTACATGGCGCTGTTGCCGACCTCTTCGATGGTAACGTTTTTGCGCAGGGGTGCATTGGTTTCGTTCCATTTGAGGATAAAACGGAAATCGCCGATTCCGGAGGCTGCCAGGGTTTTGATGGGGCCAGCGCTAATGGCGTTGACGCGAATGCCTCTTGGCCCGAGATCAGCCGCCAGGTAGCGTACGCTGGCTTCGAGTGCTGCTTTGGCAACACCCATGACGTTGTAGTGGGGCACGAATTTCACCGCACCCAGGTAGCTCAGGGTCAGGACAGAAGCACCTTCGTTCAGCACCGGCAGTACGGCACGGGTGACTTCAACCAGGGAGAATACGGAAACGTCCATCGCGATACGGAACGCCTCTTTGGTCGTATCAACATACATACCTTCCAGCGCTTCACGTGGGGCAAAGGCTACGGCGTGAACGACGAAGTCGATTTTGCCAAAGTCTTTTTCAAGGGATTTTGTCAAAGCTTCAAGGTGCTCCGGCTGGCTAACGTCCAGCTCGTATACATGCTGGCAACCAAACTCTTCCGCGATGGGTCGAACACGCTTTTCCAGCTGCTCGTTAAGAAATGTCAGTGCAAAATCCGCACCCTGAGCTTTACACGCTTTCGCGATTCCGTATGCAATAGACTTGTTATTGGCTACGCCGATAATCAGACCTTTTTTTCCGTTCATGACCATGATCGTTATTCTCCTTTTGATTCGTTTGATATGGTTAAAATTGTGCAGAAATCATCCGCATTCCAACTGGCGGTGCCGATGAGAACCCCGTCGACCCCTTCGGTAGCAAGAATCTCACCCACATTCTCCACCTTGACGCTGCCCCCATAGAGCAGGTCGGTAAAGCCGTAGGCCTTTTTAAGCGCCAGGTGGGTGCTCTTGATATCCTCCGTCGTCGCCGTCATACCGGTGCCGATGGCCCAGACCGGCTCGTAAGCGACAATCAGGTTTTCATAGCTGGCATCGATGCCTTCCATCTGCGCGGCAAGGTACTCCATAACCGCATCCAGACCCTTTTGTCTTACGTCGAGGGGCTCCCCTATGCAGTAAGTGATCTCATACCCAGCCTCTTTGAAAAAGGCGTATTTTTTGGCTACCAACTCCTGGGTCTCACCAAGAATATGGCGTCGTTCGCTGTGACCGATCAGAATGGAACGAATCCCAAACTCATCCAGCTGCTCCGTACCGATCTCACCGGTAAAGGAGCCTTTAGCCACCGGATAGGCATTTTGGGCACCCATCACAATCCCTCCGGAGGACGGCATCAGCGATGTTGCCGTGGGGAAAAGCATGACTTTTGCCGCAACGTTTTCCTTGGCCATATGGGCAGAAACCTGCGCAACAAAGGCTGCGGTGGAGGCTCTTGTATGGTTAGTTTTAAAGTTGGAGGCAATAATCATTCGGCCAGCAACGCTTTCACACCGGGTAGCATCTTGCCCTCCAGAAGCTCCAGGCTGGCACCGCCGCCGGTGGAGATAAAGGTCATCTCGTCCGCGTCGCCGACACGGTCAACTAGGTCGGCCGTGTCGCCACCGCCGACGATCGTCGTCGCATGGGCATCGGCAATTTTATGGGAGATTTTTCGGCTGCCGCGGGAGAACTTCTCAATCTCGTAGACACCCATCGGACCGTTCCAAAGAATGGTCTGGGCATCGGAAAGAGCCATGGAGAAAAGGCGGGTCGTTGCTGGCCCGATATCAAGCCCCATCCAACCGGCTGGAATCTCCTTGGTAGTTTTGTGGATAATCACGCTCTCCTGAGAGATTTCCTGGGAAGCGACCACATCTACGGGCAGGTAGAGTTTCACCCCGATTTTTTTAGCTTCTTCCATGATGTGCAGGGCGTCCGGAATCAGATCGTCTTCCACCAGAGAGTCGCCGATCTCCTCACCCAGTGCTTTGAGGAAGGTAAAGGCCATCCCGCCGCCGATGATCAGTTTGTCCACTTTAGGCAGCAGGTTTTTAAGGGCCTGGAGTTTTCCGGAGACCTTGCTACCGCCGACAACCGCGATAAATGGACGGGCCGGATGCTCCAGTGTCTGATAGAAGAAGTCAATCTCCTTGGAGAGCAGGAAGCCCGCCGCTTTGGCACTGTCACCAAAGTGCGTTGTAATGGCTTCGACGGAAGCATGGGCACGGTGGCTTACACCAAAGGCGTCATTGATGTAGACTTCCGCCAGCGCGGCAAGATCGGCACCGAGTTTGGCATCGTTTTTGGTCTCTCCTGCTTCAAAACGGAGGTTTTCCAGCAGGAGAATTTCGCCCTTTTGAAGCGCGGCAGCTTTGGCCTTGGCATCGGCACCGACTACATCCGTGGACATGATGATGTCACGTTTAAGCAGTGTATGCAGCCGCTTGGCCACCGGAGTCAGCGTATACTTGGCATCGACTTCTCCCTTGGGGCGGCCCAGGTGAGAAGCCAGAATGACGGAGCAGTCATGATCGATACAGTAGTTGATTGTCGCAATAGCAGAACGGATGCGGCGGTCATCGGTAATGTTGCCGTAGTCGTCCTGGGGCACGTTAAAATCACAACGGATAAAAACCCGTTTGTTCTGAATATCAATGTCTCTGATGCTTCGGAGCTTCAAATGTTATCCTTTAGTAAACTGATGAGATCAAATAGCCGTGCGGCGTAGCCTGTTTCATTGTCCAGCCAAGCCACAAGCTTGACACCGCGCTCACCCACCGGCTGAATCAGATCCAGGGCAACGGTGATATTTTGCGTCGTGGAGACGAAGTCTCCGGAGACTCTGCTGTCGCTGTCAACGGCAAAAATCTCCCTCTTCTTTTCGGCGGTTGCAATAAAATGGGCTTTAATGGTGTCTATTGTAACACTCTTTTGCATAGAAACAGTTACGTCCAGCATGGTCACATCCGGAACCGGAACTCGAACGCTAAAGCCGGTCAGACGGTCCGCCAAATGGGGCATGACGTAGGTGAGATTTTTGGCCACGCCTGTGGGAACGGGGATCATATTCACCGCAGCGGCACGGCCATGGCGAAGCCCCTTGGGATGCTTGGAGTCGACAACGCACTGGTCGTTGGTGTAGCTGTGCACGCTGGTAACACAGCCGTATTCGATCGTGGAGAGTTCTTCCAGAGTGTAGAGCATCGTGGCCAGCGCATTGGTACTGCAGCTGCCGGCACTGAAAATTGTATGCCCTAACGCAGCCTTGTCGCTGATGCCGTCCACATAGACCGGCATACTGTCCGAAGGCATGGAGGAGAGAATTACCCGTTTGACCTGCCCCTTGACGAAGGGGTGCAGGGAGGCTTCGGTATGGAAAGCACCGCTGCATTCAAAAACGATATCACAGTCGCTAAAATCGGCGCTCTCCGGATTGGCGGCTTGCATAAAACGAACCGTGTGACCATTGACCGCAAAACCTTCCGGAGCCGGCTCGACACGAAACAGTGCTTGTTTGTGGGTGGAGTCGTATTGGAGAAGATAGGCGGCGGTTTCCGCATCGCCCAGGTCGTTGACTGCCTGTAAAACATACGACTTTTCCGCAAGAATCATCCGGGCAACACTGCGTCCGATTCTCCCAAAGCCGTTAATTCCTATTTTTACAGACAAAATACCCCTTTAAAATGCTTTTGTTTCCTTTTTGGAAACGGGTTGCAGCCTATTTTAAGCGCTGCTATTCTAGCTAATTTTGTATTAGATATAATACGCGAATTACAAACCGAAAAAGAGAGCGCATGAGCATCAATCAACGACTGGAAACAATCGCCCAGGTTCTGGACAAGAACAAAGCCGAGGCGATTGAAACCTTCAACCTGGAAAACAGCGACTACATGGTTGACGGCGTTGTCGTGGCAACCGCCATGGCCGACCGCCACCTTGTTGCTTTGCTGAATTTTCTCAAAACCGACCTCAAGCCGGCCGAGCAGTTTCTGCATGTCGAAGAGAGTGAAGACTGGATCGTTATCGATCTGGGAGACATTATCGTCCACATCATGAGCGAAAGCGCCCGCGACAAATACCACCTCGAATCCTTCCTCAAAGAGTTCGAAGCCAAGAAAAACGCCAAGTAAGTGCGTCTTCTCTACTGCACTCCCCTCGCTAGCGGGGGAGCTGCATTGTGCTGCAGTGGAGGGATCCGTGCTGACGGATCAACACGCGGCAATCAATTCCCACCACATCCCGATCTTTAAAACACGCTTTTACCGCGGCAATCGCAGCCGTATCCTTTGCTTCATCCGCATAGGTCGGCACAATGACCGCACCGTCCACCACAAGATAGTTGGCATAGGTTGAAGGCAACCGATGCCCATCTTCCGGATCATAAATTGCCGGAGCCATGGGCAAAGCGACCAGGCGATAGGACTTGCCATCCACATTGGTAAAGCTTTTAAGCTGCGTTTCCATGGCTTTGAGGGCTTCGTAGTGTTCGTCCTCCGGATCATCGCAGGTGACATAACAGATGGTGTTTTCCGGACAGGTTCGGGCCAGTGTATCGATATGCGAATCGGTATCGTCGCCGCTGAGGTACCCGTGATCAAGCCACAACACCTTTTTCAGCCCAAACCATGCTTTTAGCTTTTCCTCTATCACCTCTTTGGAGATATGCGGATTGCGGTGAGGGCTGAGCAGGCACTCTGACGTAGTCAGCAGCGTACCGTTGTCATCATATTCCAGACTCCCGCCCTCCAGCACCATATCGGCCAGTTGGTAGTCATACTCCGGAAGGAGACCCGTTGCAAACAATGCCTTGGTGTAGGCATTATCATGATTGGAGGCAAACTTAAGCCCCCAGCCGTTAAACATAAAATCGAGCCAAACAAGGCGGCCGTTGTGCATTACGCTCAAGGGACCAAAATCCCTGACCCAGGTATCGTTAGTGGGAATCTGCACATAGGTGACATTGTCCAGCTCCGGAAGCTCCGGACGCACGGCATCATCCGTATAGGAAACAATCACCGCTTCATAGCGTGCGATCAGATGGATGAGTTCGATGTAAAAACGGACGACTTCTTCGTAGATGTAATCCCAGTCGCTTTCCAGCGGCGGAATCACCACCAGGACGCCCCGCTGGGGCGCCCATTCGGGGAGAAAGTGATAATTGGACATGAAGGTTATTTAACCAGAGCGGCAAACTCTTTGAAGAGATATTTGCTCTCGTGGGGTCCTGGGCTGGATTCGGGGTGGTATTGAACGCTAAAGACCGGCTCGCCCTTGTAGCGAACCCCTTCAATCGTGTCATCAAAAAGGTTGACATGGGTGACATCAGCCACTTCGGTAATGTTGTCCGGAATAGAGTAGTTATGGTTTTGTGCCGTAATCTCGACCTGACCGGTAATAAAGCTCTTGACCGGCTGGTTTCCACCGTGGTGCCCGAACTTCATTTTAAAGGTCTCATACCCATGGGCAATGCTGAGTAGCTGGTGCCCGAGGCAGATACCGAACATCGGGATTTTTTCCGCCAGCAAATCTTTAATGGTAGCAACCACATCACCCAAAACCAGAGGGTCGCCAGGACCGTTAGAGAGGAAAACCCCGCCAATCTCTTTGGCACGGTAACGCTCTTTGATGG
>QKHD01000164.1 GCA_003250175.1 Helicobacteraceae bacterium | reverse complement strand
GGAGATAATATCACTCACCGCCTCCGGACCGTTTTGACCTTCGGAAAGAATCATCCGGGTTGTTGCAATGTTGAGGGAGAGCCGGTAGAGGGTAACGATCAAAATCAGGGTGGGGAAAGTGGTAAAGTCCGTCGGGCGGTTGATGAAAACCGCCATAAGAATGATCAGGGTCGCCACTGCCAGGGAGATGGTAAGGAAAAAGTCCAGCACCATGGAGGGAAGCGGGACGATAATAATCGCCATAATGGCAATTAACACAACCACAATGGTCAGGTCTTTCGCCCCCAGAATAACCTTGAGGAAGGGAGCGACGCGTTCGGCAAGGCGGCGGGGGGTTAATTCTGCCATTTAATCAGGATTCGAGCAGATCTTCCAGAGTAATGGAGACCAAAAAATCATCCACCTTACTCTGCAGTTTGTTCAGATAGGGCCATATGGAGCAGCAACTGGCCTTCTGTTCGCCTCCGGGACAGTCGTTTTGCGAATCGGAGCACTCGAAGACATTGGCCGATTTGGTCTCGACGGACTTGATCACATCGAGAATGGTAATCTCACTCGGCAGCTTGGAGAGGGCAAAGCCGCCCTTGGCCCCTTTGTAGGAGATCAGGATATCGTTGCGCGCCAGGGCCTGGAGAATCTTGGCTAGAAAACTTTTGGGGATATTGAGCGCGCTCGCCAGGGTCTCCGTATCCTGCGGATCGTCGTTTTTCGCAATCAGCGCAATGGACAACAGGGCGTATTCACTAGCTTTCGTCAGTAGCATGGTTCTCTCTTCTGGAGCGGAATCACTCTAAATACTATTCAATTCAGAGATATTTTGTGTGATTATTCTACATTAAAAAATGTAAATTATCCCTTGTCACTCGTGATCACTGCACAAAATCCCTTCCTGAGCCATGGCAAGGGTCTCCGGCTGTAAGATTACGTGGGTTGCCCCAAGCTCCCGAAGGCTTTGGCGCATCGCCAAAAGTCGCTTTTCCACTTCGCTTAGCGGAAGGTTTTCATCAAACACCACATGGGCGCTGAGATAGAGCTTTTTCGATGCTGGGCGATAGAGGTGCATGTCGTGGATACTATGGATTCCCTGAGCATTTTCAATGGATTTTTGAAAAGGCTCCATATCATCATGATTGCGGTCGATCAGAGAAAAAAAGCTGCGTTTAACCACCTGAACCGTCTCGCTGAGAATATAAAGAGAAAAGGCAACGCTCAGGGCCGGATCAACCCAGTAGATATCAAAATAGTAAATCGCCGCGCCCCCGATGACAACACCCAGAGAAATAAAGGCGTCTGAGAGCATGTGCAGGTAGGCCGAACGGATATTGACATCGTGGTGATGGTGGTGATCATGCTCCGTGTGATCGTGATCGTGTCCATCATGATCTCCGTGATGGTGATGGCCAAACTCCCCACCCAGACGGTGTAGCAGCATGGCACTAAATCCGTTGGCTACCAGAGCAATGGCCGCCACAATAATCATATACTCAGCCGCCACACTCTCCGGATTGAGCAGGCGATTGACTGCTTCATAGAGAATATAGAGCATGGTAATAAAGAGAAAAACCCCGTTGACAAACCCGGCCATCATCTCTGCTCGGTGGTAGCCAAAGGTCATTTTGGCGGAAACTTTTTTAGCCCCTAGGTAAAGGGCCAGGTAGGTCACCATGACAGCCAGTACATCCCCCAGATTACGCAGGGCATCGGAGAG
>QKHD01000416.1 GCA_003250175.1 Helicobacteraceae bacterium | reverse complement strand
TTTACTGCAATTGGGACGTCCCAGATTGTCAAAAAGGATATGATCGCTGCCGCAAACATCATTGTCCATGCTCACCGTCACACCAAATTCATCCTGCAGGCTCATCTGCTTGAGTCGCTCTTCTTCGTTGTAGATGGAGTTGCCTCCGATCGTGCCAAAGAGATATAAGCCGCTTAGGGGGTCTCTGGCAACCTGATCGTTTCGGTCCGGAGAGATGTTGTATTCGTTGGATGCACCCGTGGAGGGATGGTCGGCATAAATCGAGTAGGAGCTGTCCTGATGGAACTGAATCTGCCACCACTGCTTAAACCACTGCTTGGCTTCTTTGGTACGCTGATTGGCGTTGGTATAGTGAGAAAGGGAGGGGGAGGGAACAAACATATCCTGATTAAGGGCGAGCTGCTGCGTGTAACGAATATGGCGAAGCACCTGGTCGGTTGCCACGCTGAGCCCGTCACGGGTAAAGCGTCCGGAGACAAAGACGGCAACAATGCCGATAATCACGATGACGAAAACCAGCTCGGTGAGGGTGAAGGCTTTTTTCATGGCAAGAAGTGTAGCACAGTTACCACACTTCTTACCGCTGCTGGGGAGATTAGATGTCTTCCGCTTTTTTGACATCGTAGAGGATGTCTTCCATCGGGTGACGGTACATTGGCATACCGAGACGTTTTTCGTCCAGAATGTGACCGATGAAGCCGATGCTTCGTCCGAGGATGAAGAAGGCGTTCAGCGCACCCGCTTCGATGAAGACATCGATTTCGTCCTCATCATACTTCAGTGCGCGCCACATATCGACCATCAGAATCCCGATGGTACCGTCGACGTTCAGGATCAGGTTGTCCTTCTTGGAGGTTGTCAGTTTTTCAACCTCCAGGGCGTAATCCAGCAACGGGGTGCTGGGGAAGAATTCCGCCGCGTATTTTTTCAGACCGCTGACACGCAGGTCGGGGTTACGGACGGATTTGATCCGGTGACCGATACCCGGAACCGGAACGCCCTCTTTTTTCATATATTCGAGGAACTCTTTCGGGTCCATGTTATTGTCGTAGGCGTACTTGAAGTACTTGGCCGCACCGTCAATCGCCCCACCGAATCGTGGTCCGATGGTCAGCAGACCGGCGATCAGGGAGGAGATAACATCCTTGCCTGCCCGCGCCGTTACCTTGGCGTTGTGCGCTCCGGAGACCGCAGGACCGTGGTCGGCTACGGTCTTGATAACCGTTTCGATAAAGTCCGTTGCCCATTTGGGATAGCGTTTTTTGAACCACAGAAGGCTCATGACGTCACCGATGCTAAAGCCTGTGTCCGGCGTAGCGACGGAGCTAATGGGGTAGCCCACATAGTGTGCCTCTTCACCGCGGTCGTCGGAGATTGTACAGATAAAGTTCTTGCTGCGTCGGTTCTCAGCAATGGTACGGACTTCTGGCTCGGCGATCTCGCCGATGATGCCCTCTTTTTTCAGCTTGTTATAGACCGTATTGATCGTATCCGGCAGGTCGTTGAAGCTGGTAGGTACATAGATACCCGCTTCGGCCATGGCTTTGTTTTTCGCTGCCGCAGTTTCCGCGTCGGCATTGGCGCTGGCACCGGCGTGACCAAACTGGACGCCGGAGCTAAAGTGCTTGGCAATGGTACCGATACACCATGCGATGATCGGTTTTTTGATCTTTCCGGATTTTACCGCGTCGATCACTTTGTACTCTTCC
>QKHD01000117.1 GCA_003250175.1 Helicobacteraceae bacterium | reverse complement strand
TGACCCCTTGGTAGACCACGGGTTCGAGCAGCGGAGCGATGGCGGCGGAGGCCAGCAGAATGGAAACGGCATCACCCTCGTGAAACCTCCGGATCGTTCCCGTCTCCGCCTCGACGGCGGTGACATAGAGGGGAATGGGGTACTCCTCCAGTTTTTCAAAGGGGGCCAGTTTTTTGATGATGGGCAGGTTCCGTTCGATCCGGAAGATCCCTTCGCCAAAAAAGTGGAGCCGAAAGACCTGGCGCAGCTCTTTGGAGGTGAAATACTCCAAAAGCTCCTCCGGAGAGAGTCCGGCGGAAAGCCCTGCGCCCAGGATGGCGCCGATGCTGCTTCCGGAGATCGCCTTGATCTCAAAGCCCGCTTCCAAAAGCGCCTTGACGGCGCCAAGGTGAAATCCGCCTCTCGCGGCTCCTCCGGAGAGGACCAGGCTTATGGGACCGGGTCGAAGAAGTCGATGATCTGCCATTCACCCTCCAGGGTTTCGACGACGGCGGTGCAGTTTTCCACCCAGTCGCCGCAGTTGAGATAGTCGATTCCGTCGATGGAACGGATTTCGGCTTTGTGGATATGTCCGCAGATGATACCGTCGTATGCCTTGTGGCGGGCATAGTCGGAGAGAACCCCTTCGAAGTCGTTAATAAAACTGATCGATTTTTTGACGTTGTCCTTGACATATTTGGAGAGGGACCAGTAGCGCTGAATCCCCACTTTGCGCCGGATAAAATTCAGGGCCGAATTCAGGTGCAGCAGCAGGTCGTAGCCGTAATCGCCCAGGACGGCGAGCCATTTTTTGGTCATGGTGACGGAGTCGAAGTAGTCGCCGTGGGTGATGTAGTAGCGCTTGCCGTTTAGGGAGGTGTACTCCGCCTCGTTGGCGATGCTCAGACGCTCCCCCATGAGCAGAGGTATAAAAGGGCGCAGAAAGTCGTCGTGGTTGCCGGTGATAAAGTGCACCTGGGTTCCCTTGCGGGCCTTGCGCAGAATTTTCTGAATCACGTCGGAGTGGGCCTGGGGCCAGACAAACTTGCGTTTGATCGCCCAGCCGTCGATGATGTCGCCGACAAGATAGAGGTGTTCGGACTCGTAGTCTTTAAAAAAATCCAGCAGTTTTTCTGCCTTGGAGAAGCGGGTGCCCAGGTGAACGTCAGAGATAAATATGGAGCGGTATTTCACGGCATTTCCATGGTGGTTTTTTCATGATGCCAAAGTGTAATCCGGTTCGGTGACAAGCGGGTGACTGTTTAGTATAATGGCAGAAAAAACAAGGGGTGAGCGATGGATATTTTAGTTGGGGTACTGGTTGTAGTGGCCTTGGCCTATTTTGCCAAGAGCTATCTTTTTTACGAAAAGGGCAATCCCTACCGTTTGGAAGGGACAGATTATAATAACGCCTTCCAGAAACGAAGCGGCGGGAATATCTACGATGAGGTGCTTGGCAGCGAATACGGTCTGATCGTGGCCCTCATGGCTAAGGTGGCCAAGGCCGACGGCGGCATCTGTGAGCTGGAAGGGCGGATCGTCGACGACACCATCGACGAGCTGGCCGGGTATTTCAGCCAAAGGGAATCGGCGAGAAAAATCCTCTGGGAGATTCTGGAATCGGAGGAAAAAGACCACGCCAATATCGACCTGATCGCCGGGGAGTTCGCCCGCTATACGGAGCGCGAACCCCACAAGCGGGCCAAGATCATGGAGTTTCTGATCAACCTGAGCTTTGC
>QKHD01000131.1 GCA_003250175.1 Helicobacteraceae bacterium | reverse complement strand
AGGCGCTCTTTCTCTTCTCCGTAAAGGGTTTTGGCCTCGGCGATAACGGGGCTGGGCACCCCATAGCGCACCGCCGTCTCGAAGGCGTAGCTTTTGCCGATACTGCCTTGCAGAAAATCATAGGTGGGTACGCGCTTTTCCTCATCGTACAAGGCAGCCAGCAGCCCCACGTCCGGATTGGCCGCCAGAAGAGCAGCCAGGCGTTTGTGGTGGGTGGTGATGACGATCTTGCAGCCTCTGTCGACCAGAGATTCGATCATGACCTTAAAGAGGGCGGAAGCCTCGTCGCTGTCCGTTCCCAGCTCGATCTCATCCACGCCGACCAGCACATCGTTTTTACGGAAAAGCCGGTGAAAGGCCTGCATGCGGCCCGCGAAGGTAGAGATGTCGCCCGCCACGTTCTGCGGGTCATCGATAATCGCCTCGATCTCCTTAAAACGGCCGATACGGGTTTCGTCCTTTTTACAGCGAAACGGAATCAGATAGCGTGCCATGACCGCCGCGGAGAGCAGCGATTTGAGTAGCATCGTTTTACCCCCGGCGTTGACCCCGGTAATAAGCAGGACGGACTTGCTGAAATCAACGCTGATGGGCTTGGGGTTGGAAAGCGCCGGGTGGGCGAAACGGCTCAGTACGATCCCCTGCCCCGGCTCCGGAACCACAAATTCGAAATTGCCGCTGCGGGCAAAGAGCACCCGGGATTGATAGTGGTCAAAACGGTCGAAGGTGCGGTTGATGAACTTTAAAAAGAGCATCTGCCCACCCAAAACGGAGGAGATCTCCTTTTCGATCCGGTAGATGATCTCCGCCTTCCGGGAGTCCAGATGTTCCAGCTCGGTTTTGATGCTGCTGATTTCGCTGGGTACGATATAGAAAAAGCCCCCGCTGGAACGCCCGATAATGGTGGCCTTGATAACATGCGAGTAGCCGCCGCGAACCAAAATTGCCTCTTCGCCCGCAACGATGTGGACCTGCTTGTCTACCATATAGGGCCCCAACTTCTGGGAGTTGGCGATCTGTACGAGGCGCTGGGAGAGGTGACGTTTTTTTTCCGTCATGGCTCGGTCGATGCCAAAGAGCTCTTCATCGACCTCCGGATTAATCTGCCCGTCCGGAGTCACATGGGTGAGATAGCGATGTATGGTCTCCGGAATGGTGATTTCATCGAGGAACTTTCGCAGCCGCCCCTCTTTGAAGGCGTAGTTTTTCAGGTAGATGAAATAACGGATGATGGTAAAGAATTCGCCGATCTGATCGCTTTTGAGCATCCCGTCCTTGGCCAGTCGGGCCAGCTCGCCGTCGAGGTTTTTGACCTTGGCGGGCGGGGTGAAATCGTAGCGGTCCAGCTCGCTAATAAAGTGGTAGTGAAGGGTATAGTCGCCCTCCATCATGACCGGTTTTTCCCGGGCAAAAAAGTGCTGCAGTCTCAGGACATGGGCGTCGATGTCGAGGCGGTCAAAAATGGATGGTTCTTTGGCGGTGGCGTCTTGGAGCAAATCATTCCCTGATTCGTAGCGTTGAATTATGTTGAAATGTTATCATAACTAAGTTATACTGGCTATAATTCCAATCAAAAACGAAGGGGTTTTCTATGGCTATTAAAGTAGCAATTAACGGTTTTGGACGTATCGGTATGTTGGCGGCAAAGACCGTCTCCGCACGACCCGATCTCGAGCTTGTGGCGATCAACTCTACCGCTGCTCCGGATATGACTGAATATCTTATGAAATATGATTCCGTACACGGACCGTTTCCGGAAATTGAACTAATCGGCGAAGAGTACCTGCGCGTAGGCAAGGACAAAGCCAAGCTGTTTAATGCCCGAGACCCCAAAGACCTTGATTTCTCCTCCGTCGGTGCCGAAGTGGTCATCGAATGCACCGGCGCGTTTCTGACAACGGAAAAAGCGCAGCAGCACATTAAAGGAACGGTCAAAAAACTGGTGATGTCCGCTCCGGCGAAAGACGATACCCCCACCTACGTCATCGGTGTCAACCACACCCAGTACAAAGGCGAAGCGGTTATCTCCAATGCCAGCTGCACCACCAACTGCCTTGCCCCGCTGGTTAAGGTACTGGACGAAGCGTTTGGTGTCGAGCATGGCCTCATGACCACCATTCACAGCTACACCAACGACCAGAACATTCTGGATGCCAAGCACAGTAAAGACCGTCGCCGTGCCCGCGCCGCTGCGGTCAATATGATCCCCACCACAACCGGTGCGGCCAAGGCGGTGGGCCTGGTGCTTCCTCACCTTAACGGCAAACTGAATGGCTACGCCATGCGTGTTCCCACCCCGGATGTCTCCGTTGTGGACCTGACCGCAACCCTGTCTAAAAAGGTGACCAAAGAGGAAATCAACGCAGCTTTTGACAAAGCGGCAGCGGGAGCTTTCAAGGACCTGATCCTGATCGATAAAGACAAGTGCGTCTCCAGCGACTTTATTACCTGCCCTTACAGCTCCATCTATGTTCCGGATCTGACCCAGGTCGTTGCCGACAACATGGTGAAAGTCGTAGCTTGGTACGACAACGAATGGGGTTACACCCAGCGCCTCGTGGACATGGTTGCCCACGTCTGCAAATCCTAAAAATCTCTTCTTCTAGACGGTGGGGTTTCCCGCCGTCATTCAACTCTTAAACGTTTCTCACACCGACATATAACGGCGAATCACCGTAGCAATCTGATCCGGACGGGTCTTGGGCATAAAATCTTCCGCATTGAGTCCGGAGGCCATCTCTTTATTGCTCTCTCCGGACATGGAAGAGTTGACCACAATGGGAATGTGCTGCGTCAGGCGGTTGGCCTTGAGGGTTTTAATGACGGTAAATCCGGAGACCACCGGCATCTCCAGGTCGGTAATAATGAGACCCACCTGGGCTAGTCCCGCTTCATCCAGTTCCGCAATATGATCGAGCAGCAGTTTACCGTTGACAAAGGAGCGGTAGCGCACGCCGATACGTTTGAGGACCTTCTCCAGCGCCTTGAGGGCGACCGCGGAGTCCTCCGCAATCAATACGACTCGGCTGCGGTCAACGGAGAAGCCCTCCACCCCTTCGATCTCCCGCTCGATATCCGCTTCGATCTGCGGGAAGATATCGCTGAGCATCTGCTCGACATCCACGACATAGACGATCTCCCCCTGGTCATTTTTGGTGTAGTTGTTGACCTTGTTACCGTATTCCGTGGTGACGGGAATCATAATGTCCTCCCAGTTGCGGCGGACGATGTAGTCGGCCTTGTATATTTTGATCCCGATGATGACTTCATTAAATTCGCAGATAATAATCTGGCGGTTCTCATTGGGAATCGCCTCATCCTTGGCGACGAGATGGGCGGGAACGTGGGTGCTGTAGAGCCATTTGCGCAGGTCCACCACGGGAATAATACTGTGGCGCAGCGTCAACAGGCCGTCGATCTGGCTGTTGACATCCGGAAGCTCCGTGAGGGGCTGGTACTTTACCGTTTCGCGCACCTTGAAAACATTCACCGCAAAGATCACCCCGTCCGGAATGAGTCGGAAACACAGAAGCTCCAGCTGGTTATTCTGGGCGAGGTTGGTCTTTTTGTCGATTTCACTGTTCACGGTGCACTACCCCTATTCAAATACTGAAGCCATTATATTACCTTGCGCTTTAAGACTAGACCTGCTTTATGGTACAATCCTGCATCACACCAAGGAGCCACCATCCTACGACTACTGCTGGCAGCCGCACTGTTTTCCGGCTTTTTATCGGCTTCGGAAGAGTATATCGTCACCTACCGCGGTGTTGTAAAGGACAACCGTCTCTATTCCGAACGTTTTCAGGTGGCCAAAGCCATGGTGGCAACCAAGCAAAACGACGCCATCTTTCTGATTACCCTCCCCTACACGCCCGGAGAAAAAATCCCCGATTGGCTCCGGGAAAATCAGGACCTCATAACCGAGGCGCTCTTTAAAAACGGTGTCTTCACCAACGACACCCTCCAAACCCAACGATACGGCATGGATACTAAAACCGTCCTCACTTTGCCCCCGACCCGGATTACAGTCACCATTAAAGAAGATTCTGCTAATATCCACCTCATTAAATAAGCAAAATTGAAGGGGCCAGCGGATGAAAATCGCCATTGTTGAAGACGATATCAATATGCGTAAATCCCTCGAAATCGCCTTTGCGGAGCTGGACGATTTCGAAGTCAAAACCTTCAAAAATGCCAAAGACGCCCTCAAAGGGCTGGACGAGAGTTTCGAGCTGGTTGTCACCGACATCAACATGCCCGGCATGGACGGAATCGAGCTGATTAAAGAGCTGGACGGCCGTTTTGAGGTGATCGTCATCACCGGAAACGCCACCCTTTCCAAGGCGATCGATTCGCTCCGGATGGGGGTTAAGGACTTTCTCACCAAGCCTTTCGAGATTGAGACCCTGATCAAAGCGATCCAGCGTAGCCAGAAGGCGATCCGCTTTACAAAAAGCAACCGCCCTCCGGAAGCACCCGAAACGACCGGAAACAACCCCTTTACCGTTGTTTCCCCCGCCTTGGAGCGGCCGTTAAGCATGGCCAAGCGTGCCGCGCAGACGGATGCAGCCGTTATCCTGCTGGGGCAAAGCGGTGTCGGCAAAGAGGTCTTCGCCAACTTCATCCACACCAACTCCAAGCGCAGTGACAAGCCCTTTATCCCCATCAACATGGCGGCCATTCCAGAGTCACTGATCGAGAGCGAACTCTTCGGTTACGAAAAAGGGGCCTTTACCGATGCCCAGACCGCCAAGCCGGGAAAATTTGAAGAGGCCAACGGCGGCACCCTCTTTCTGGACGAGATCGGTGAGATGCCCTACCACCTGCAGGCCAAGCTGCTTCGCGCCCTTCAGGAGCAGGAGATCACCCGTTTGGGAAGCACCAAGCCCATCAAGGTCGATATCCGTCTGATCAGCGCCACCAACCAAAACATCGACACCGCCATTGCCGAAGGGCGTTTCCGTGAAGACCTCTACTACCGGATCAACACCGTTCCGGTTAATATTCCCGCCCTTAAAGAGCGAAGGGATGAGATTCTTCCTATTGCCAATGCCGTTTTGGGTGAAGTGTGCGGCAAATACGGTTTTGAGGGCAAGTGTTTCAGCCAGGAGGCCGAAACCATGCTGCAAAACTACAACTGGCCCGGTAACATCCGCGAGCTGCGCTCCGTGTGCGAACGTGCCGCCATTCTCAGCGAAGGCAGCGAGATCAGCAAGGCCGACCTCTTTATCGAAGAGCGGGAGACGAAAAAAAGTATCAATGCCATGGAAAAAGAGCTCCTCATGGAGGTCATGGCCGAGGCCGAGCACAACCTGGAGCACGCCGCCGAGCTCATGGGTACCACCCAGACCGAACTGGAAAAAAAGATAAAAAAATACAACCTATAGAAGGGATATTATGAGTAAACAATATAACGTCGCCGTCGTTGGCGCCACCGGAGCGGTGGGTGAAGAGATTCTTCTGATCCTGGACGAGATGGACATTCCCGTCGGCAAGCTGATCCCCTTGGCCAGTGCCAGAAGCGCGGGCAACACGGTTGAATTCAAGGGCAAGAACGTCACCGTACTCGAACTGACCGAAACCGTCTTTGACGAGCAGCAGGTCGAGATCGCCCTCTTCTCCGCGGGTGGTTCTATCAGCGAAAAATATGCTCCCTTTGCGGCTAAAGCCGGCGCCGTCGTCATTGATAACACCAGCCATTTCCGCATGCAAGAAGACGTGCCGTTGGTCGTTCCGGAGGTTAATCCGGAGGATATCCGCCTGTGGAAAAAGACGGGGATCATCGCCAACCCCAACTGCTCCACCATCCAGATGGTCATAGCACTTAAACCTCTTGACGAAGCCTACGGCATCCGCCGGGTGGACGTGAGCACCTACCAAGCTACCAGCGGTGCGGGAAAAACCGCCATGGAAGAGCTGATGAACCAGACCCGTGACCTGCTGAACTTTGATTTTGAAAACACTGTGGTGGAAAAATTCCCCCACAAGATCGCCATCAATGTGATCCCACAGATTGATAAGTTCCAGGACAACGGCTTTACCAAAGAAGAGCTCAAGATGGTCAACGAGACCCAGAAGATCATGCATAAAACCATGCAGGTAGCCGCTACCTGTGTGCGCGTGCCGGTACTTCGCGGTCACAGCGAATCGGTCACGGTTCACTTCGACGACGTGGTGCACGCGGACGAAGCCCGTGAGATTCTCGGCAAAGCGGAGGGTGTTACCCTTGAAGACACTCCCTATGAGGGAAAATACCCTATGCCGCTCAACGCCACTGGCAAAGATGACACCTTCGTCGGACGTATCCGCAATGACCTGTACGACAAATCGATCCTGCACATGTGGATCGTCGCGGACAACCTCCGTGTCGGTGCCGCTACCAATGCGGTCAAGATCGCCAAAAAATGGATTGAAATGGAAGGGGGCAACTAATGCTGGAACGAATTTTTGAAAAGGGGCTTTGGAGCACACGCTTTTTTGTGCTTTTACCCGTTATCTTCAGTCTTCTGGGTGCTATCATCCTCTTTATTATTGCCAGCGTCGATATTTTCCATGTTTTGGAAATGACCTATAGTGCTTACTTCGGCCATGCCCATCCGGAGCATATGCACGAAGATGTCGTCGGCGACATTATCGGTGCGGTGGATCTTTATCTTATCGCTGTCGTTATGCTGATCTTTAGCTTTGGT
>QKHD01000274.1 GCA_003250175.1 Helicobacteraceae bacterium | reverse complement strand
CTTTCCGGAGCCGGTGTGGCCGCGCAGGACGATTAGGTTGAGCTTGGGCAGGTTGTCGAGGTAGTCCAGCACATAGTGGCGGTAGTTTTTGTAGTCGCCCTCGACCCGGTCGATGCGGTAGCCCACTCCGGAGAGGATCAGCCCCAGGGACGACGAGCGCATCCCGCCCCGGGCACAGTGAATGGCGATACGGGACTGGGGCGTGTAGGCGGGATAGAGGCTGCGCACATGCACGGCGGCGTTTTCGCACACATAGGCGGCACCGGCAACCCGCGCCTCAAAGGGGGCCACCTGCTTATACAGCGTGCCCACCTCTTTGTGCTGCGCATCATCCAGCGCATAGTAGTTGACGGCACCGGGAATGTGCGACTCGGCATACTCGTGGGGGCTTCGGGCGTCGATGATGAGATCGTAGTCATCATAGTGGGTCATGAGGTGGTCGATGGTTATGTCCCGGAGCACACGGAGCCTTGTGAAAAATTTGATTCAATTATATATCAAGGTGGTGGAGGGCTGGGTTAATTATAGAAGCATTTGGCGACTGCCCAAGGATTAAACAGCCAAGAGACAAAAAAAGGACTAGAATAGCCGCACATCTGGAGGGGACATGAAGAAATTCTACATTTTTAAAGTGGGCGAGACCTTTGAAGCAACCAAGGCGGAGCTGGGAGATTTTGACACCTGGGTACAGCGCTGTGCCAAGGAGACGGAAATGGTGAGCGTCGACGTGCTCCGTGGCGAAGCGCTGCCTGCCATCGAGAAGGTTGCGGGGGTGATCATCACCGGATCGCATGCCATGGTGACCGATGAGCTTCCCTGGAGTCTGGCTGTGGAAGCGTGGGTACGCGAAGCGGCTGAGCAAAATGTGGGAATCCTGGGGATTTGCTACGGCCATCAGCTTCTGGCCAAAGCCCTGGGCGGTCGGTCGGACTATAACCCCAAGGGAAAGGAGATCGGTACGGTCAGGGTGATAAGCACTCCGAAGGCAAAATCAGACCCGCTTTTTGCCCATGCTCCGGAGTCGTTTGATGCCAACGTCACCCATATGCAAAGCGCCCTGAGCCTTCCAAAAGGGGCAACGGTACTGGGCTACAACGCCCACGATGCCCACCAGATCGTCCGCTTTACCACGCGCATCTGGGGGGTGCAGTTTCACCCCGAATATGACGAGACCATAATGAAATACTATATCCGCGAACAGGCAAACGAGCTAGAACAGATGGGCTTTGCTTCGGAGGTGTTGATCGCGGATGTAAAGGAAACAGCCTATGCGAACACGCTGATCGGAAGATTTGTCGGGCTGTTGTCGGACGATTAGGCAGAGAGGGTTAGATTTGGATGTGTTTGAATGTTCCGGAGGAGTCCGGACCGCTTGCCCTTGTGCCGGGCAGGCACCTACACTTTCTTTAGAAGAAAGGTAGGCCAAAGAAGCGTCAGGCAGTTGGTTTCTTTCTCCCTAAAACGCTTCAAAAAATCAGGGGTCTGCGGAACTCGGGCTAAAGCCCTCAAACAGTCCTCGCCCTTTTTCCTGATTTTTCAAACCGTTTCAGGCGAAACCAAAGCCTGACAAGATATTGATTAACACGCATTAGGAGCAAAGCTCCCAATGCTACGCTGGCCGCTGAGGCACTGAAGCTTGCCACCGGAGGTGGCAGACTCTCGGGATTGTGTCGCTTTGGATTTTAGTCGTGTTGACCGAGTAAAATCGTTAAGAAAATCAAACTGTTTGAGGCGAAGCCGAGTTTTTGATTTTTAGATTTTGCGACCGAAACACGGCGTAAAGAAATCCAACCGCGACACGCTTCTTTTGCTTACTTTTCTACTAAAGAAAAGTAAGAGCCGGCCCGGCTAGAGGGCACGAGGAACGGTATTCATATCTGATTAAGAAAAAGTTGAAAATCATTAAAATTGAAGACAATAATTTTAGTTTCGAGCCTAGACAACTTGTTTCTTGCTCTCTTGTCTTCAGAGACAAAAATATCAGCATTATTTACCGCATAGTCAACAATAATAGAGTCTTTAATTTTTGTTGAATTACCTTTGTGCGCTTCAAAAACTTTGCCATTACCTAATCTTGCTCCTACTTCTGAATAACCAACCATGCAAAGAGTATCCGCATCTGCTTCAACGGTTAACCACTCCGGGATTCCTTTAAAAGGGCTTGATTCTAATTCTCGTATTAGTGTAAAAGGAGCTTTGATGATTAATTTTCTTTGAGCAACTAAATCTTCCAATATATTGATATACCTAGGTTGATCCACTAGTTTGTCATATATATTGCAATCTAATACAACTATCAAACTACTCCATCTCCAAACTCATCAAAAACATCTCCTCCCCGTCAATAATCGTAATATCCGTACTCTCGCACTTAGGGCAGCGGAAGTTATTGTCGGTAATGACCGACTCGGCGTCGCAGCTGCGGCATTTGATCACCACGTCCTGCACGTTCATCACAAACTCCGCGCCGTCGCAGACGGTTTTTTCTTTGAAGGTTTCAAAGGCGGTTTGCAGCAGGTGGGGTTCGACGCCGCTGAGTTTGCCGATCTTGACCACCAGTTTGGTGATCTTCTCGGCGTCGTTTTGTTTGGCCTGGTCTTCGCACATATCGAGCAAGGATTGGACAATGGAGTATTCGTGCATGGGGCGCCTTTTAGCAGATTCTAGGGAGCAGTTCGCCCGTGGGCAGGTCGAGGAAACGGCTGGTGCCGTATTCGCTCCGGAGCACGACGCGCTCTGTATAGCGCTGGGTCACTTCGCCGATGATGGTGGCATTTTGGCCAAGTTCGTGGGCACGGAGGATGTGCAGGGCTTGTTCCGCCTGATCTTTTTTAACCGCCAGCACGAAGGTGCCTTCATTAGCGAGGTTGTAGGCCTCGAAGCCCAGCAGCTCGCAGATGCCCTTGACTTCGTCGCAGATGGGCACGGTCACTTCGTCGATCTCGATGCAGATTTTTGACTGCTTGGACCACTCGTTAAGCACCGCGGCCACGCCGCCGCGGGTGGCGTCGCGCATGGCAGTGGGGGTGATGCCGCCTGAGAGCAGTTTTTCCACCACGGGCCACAGCGAGGCGCAGTCGCTTTGCAGGGTGGTGGAGATGTCAATGCCTTCACGGTTGGCGAAGATCGCCGCGCCGTGCCGTCCGATATCTCCGGAGACGATAATCACGTCGTTTTCAGAGATGTTGTTGGAGCTGATCCCCTTGTGGGCGATCTTGCCCACGCCGGAGGTGTTGATAAATATCTTGTCCACGCTGCCCTTGGGGACGATCTTGGTGTCTCCGGAGACGATCTGCGCGCCGTTTTTGGCCAGCTCCGTCTTGATGGAGGCGGTGATGCGCTTGAGATCGTCCATGGCAAAGCCCTCTTCGATCATGACGGCACAGGTGAGGTAGGTGGGCTTGGCCCCCATCATGGCGAGGTCGTTACAGGTGCCGCAGATGCTGATCTTGCCGATGTCGCCGCCGCTGAAAAAGATGGGGCTGATGGTAAAGCTGTCGGTGGTAAAGGCGAGGGTGCCCTCTTCGATCACGGCGGCGTCTTCGTTTTTACGCAGGATGTCGTTGCCGTAGGCTTCGAAGAAGATAGCGTTGATGAGCTTGTTGTTTTCCTCGCCGCCGTTGCCGTCGGCGAGTTGAATGGTCTGGTTCATAGCAGGTTTCCGTATTTGTAGTAGGCGCTGCATGCCCCTTCGCTGCTGACCATGCAGCTTCCCAGTGGGCTGGAGGGTTTACAGGCGGTGCCGAAGACCTTGCAGTCGTTGGGCTTGGCGAGGCCCTTGAGAATATCGCCGCAGATGCAGAGTTTGTGGTCGTCGATGCTCTCCGTTGGGAGGATGTCGGCGTAGATTTTTTCCGCGTCGAGGTGTTCAAACTCCGGACGCAGCTCCAGGGCGCTTTCGGGGATGTCTCCGATGCCGCGCCATCTAAAGTGGCTGCGTTTGCGCAGGTAGTGGTCGATCATGTTCTGGGCGGTGGTGTTGCCCTCACGGGTGACGCTGCGGGTGTATTCGGTCTCTACCGCACAGCGCCCTTCGTTGACCTGCTTGACCAGCATCAAAACCGACTGCATCACGTCCACCGGTTCAAAGCCCGCGACCACGACCGGCTTGCCGTATTCGGCGGGGAAGGGTTCGTAGATTTTGCTTCCGGTGATGACGCTGACGTGGCTCGGCCCGATAAAGCCGTCGATCTGGCACGCCGGGTCGGCCAGCAGGGCACGCATGGGTTCGGGCACGGTGATGTGGTTGATGTGGAAAAAGATGTTTTTGATCTTGAGGTTTTCCACCTGTTTGATGAGTGCCGCCGTCATGGGGGTGGTGGTCTCAAACCCGATGGCAAAGAAGATAATCTTCTTTTTGGGGTTGTCCGCCGCGATGCCCAGGGTGTCCATGGGGGAGTAGACGAAGCGTACGTCCGCACCCTTGGAACGGGCGTCTTGCAAAGAGCCGTTGGAGCCGGGTACCTTGATCATGTCGCCCAGGGTCACGAGGATCACATCGGGCTGCATGGAGAGGATGTAGGCGTGGTCGATGCGCTCTTTGGGCATGACGCACACGGGGCATCCGGGGCCGTGGATAAAGGTGATGTTTTTGGGCATGATCTGGTTGAGGCCATACTTCATGATGGTGTGGGTGTGGCCGCCGCATACCTCCATGAGGCGCAGGGGCTTGTCCAGTTTAGCGGCTTCTTTATCGATCTCCTCTTTGAGATAGCCCACGACTTTGGGGTCGCGGAACCCTTCGAAAAGGTCTTTGTCGGTCAGTTTGTCGTTCACGCGCTACCTCTTGCCTGGGCCTCTTCCTCGTCCATTTTGGCGAGAATCTCTTCGTAAACCTTGAGACTTTCCAATGCGTCGGCTTCGTCGATGCGGCTCATGGCAAAGCCGACGTGAATCAGTACATAATCCCCGATGGTGACCGGTTCGTTGACCAGGTCCAGGGAAACCTGGCGGCTAACGCCCATGGTGTCCACGGTGGCGACGTTGGTTTCGGTGTCGATGGTGGTGATTTTGGATGGGATAGAGAGGCACATACGCTTACCCTCGCATTTTTTGTTTAAAGTCGATCCAGTCGATAACCTTCTGGATAGTGGCGGGGTCTTTGGTGGAGACTTCCAGAATGTCAACCCCCGGCTTGAGCTTGCGTGCGGCGGCCTTGGCGTTTTCCAGGCTGAAATCAAAGTGGGGGAGCAGGTCGGTCTTGGTGATCAGCACCAGATCGGCGGCACGGAACATGACCGGGTACTTCTCGATCTTGTCCTCACCCTCCGGAACGGAGACCAGAACCACATTGAGGTGGCTGCCCACATCGTAGCTGGCGGGGCAGACCAGGTTGCCCACGTTTTCGATAAAGCAGATGTCGATGTCGTCCATGGGCATTTCGTGCAGGCCCTTGTGGACCATGAAGGCGTCGAGGTGGCAGGCGCTTCCGGTCTGGATCTGATAAGCCGGGATGCCCTTGGCCTTGATGCGGTCGGCGTCGCGGTTGGTCTCCAGGTCGCCTTCGATAACGCCGAATTTGAGTTTTTTGGTATCGGCGATGGTCTCCAGCAGGGAGGTTTTGCCGCTGCCGGGGCTGGACATGAGATTGAGTGCCAGCACGCCGTGCTTGTCGAAGTGGGCACGGTTGTGGGCCGCTTCGTGGTCGTTTTTGTCCAGAATCTTGGTAATGACTTCGATGGTTTTTTTATCGTTTAGCTGGGGGTTGTCGTGGAGGTGTTCATGATGGTGGTGGCCATGGTCGTGATCGTGGTGATGATGGTCATGGTCGTGGTCATGATGATGCCCGTGTTTATGGTGATCGGTGATGCTGCACCCGCAGTCTTTGCACATGGTCGTTCCTCGTGTTAAAATGAATTATTATTCATGAATTATAATATCTTATGAATCCTGAATCGGTTTGGGTTTATACGGGCTAAATCACAGCCCAAATCTGCCCCAAAGCCACCCCGCCGTCGTTGATGGGCGTGGACTCCTGAAAATAGTACTCTCTACCCGCTTTATTCAGACTTTGACACACCAGACGAAGCAGCGTGCGGTTTTGAAAAACCCCTCCGGAGAGCACGACGGGAAGCTCCGGATATTCGGCGGAGATGGTCATGATAAGGCGGACCAGCGTATTAAAAAAGCGGCTGATTACGGTGGCGGCGTCGATACCCTGACGCAGATCATCGAGCATAGCCCGGATCATGGGAACGGTGTCGATCATCTCTTCTTTGATGGGGAGGTCGTAGTGCTGCGTCACGGCGGGATCGTAGAGGCGCTCCATGATCAGGCCGCTCTGGCCTTCGTAGCCCAGCTGTTGTTTGAGGCCTGTCAGGCTGGCCACGGCGTCAAAAAGCCGCCCCATGGAGCTGCTTAGGGGCGCATTGAGTCCCTTGCCCCAGAGCAGGTGGAGCTTGGTGATCTCATCCGGAGTAAAGGCGGCGACGGTTGGGCACTCCAGGCGCAGGACTTCATCCAAGGCGTAGCCTTCGAACAAAAGCCCCAAAGCCGCACGGCGCGGCTCCTTAACCGCCGCGCTGCCGCCCAGCAGCCGAAAGCTGCCCAGCCCCGCCAGGCGGGTCATCTTAGCCCCGTTAACTCTCAGCACTTCGCCGCCCCAGATGGTGCCGTCATTGCCGTAGCCCGTCCCGTCAAAGGAGAAGCCCAGCACCTCTTTTTGCAGACCTTTTTCCGCCAGGGTGGCCAAAATATGGGCGTGGTGGTGCTGGACGGCGACGAGGGGAAGGTTTTGCG
>QKHD01000135.1 GCA_003250175.1 Helicobacteraceae bacterium | reverse complement strand
TCGTTCATGGCGTAGAGAATACGTCGGTGAACCGGTTTCAAACCGTCCCGGACATCTGGAAGGGCACGGCCGATAATGACACTCATGGAGTAGTCAAGATAGCTGTCCTTGAGGGTGTCGTCAATCCCTATCTGTTGGATCTCTTCGTTGTTATCTATTGAATCCATAAAGCCTCGCTTCAAAATTATCGTGACAAATTTGAAACGATTATATCAAAAAGGAGTTAAAGGGTATCTCTAATGGAGAAGGGTTGGCAGGGTAGATTCCCCCCGAAGGGGGAGGGGTTTAGCAAGAGTAGGTTGTTTTGAACTCGAACGCAGTTGGTCGAGCTTCGTCAGGCCATACTTGAGTTTCGAATTTGTAGTCTTTGTATGTGTTGATGAACTCTTTTGTCATAACAGGCAGGAGGAAGTCGTGGTCGCGAACGAGGGCTTCCAGGGAACCGCGCAGTGTGTGTGGCAGTTGTGGGATACCTTTTTCACGGATTTCGTCCAGTGTCAGTTCGAAGAGGTCTTCATCCATTGGGCCGACTGGAACTTCTTTGTTTTTGATACCGTCAAGGCCGGCAAGCAGCATAACGGAGAAGGCCAGGTAAGGGTTGGATGTGGAGTCTGGGAAACGCATCTCGATACGAGTCGCTGCTTCACCTGCACCGTAAGGAATACGGCAGGAAGCGGATCGGTTCTGAGAAGAGTAGGTCAGGATGGAAGGAGCTTCGAATCCTGGGATCAGACGTTTGTAGGAGTTGGTGGATGCATTGGTAAACGCTGCGATAGCACGAGCGTGTTTGAAGATACCACCGATGTAGTTCAGAGCAGTTTCGCTCAGGTTAGCATAGCTGCCTTCTTTGTAGAAAAGGTTCTTACCGGATTTCCAGATAGATTGGTGGCAGTGCATACCGTTACCGTTGTCACCGTAAAGTGGCTTAGGCATGAAGGTAGCAGTTTTGCCGTTCAGGTGTGCAACCATTTTAACGACATATTTGTATTTTTGAACGTTGTCAGCAGCTTCAACCAGTGTACCGAATTTGATACCGATTTCGCCCTGAGCTTGAGCAACTTCGTGGTGACCCAGAGTAACTTCAAGACCAACTTCTTCAAGAACTTGCATCATTTCAGCACGGAGGTCAACCATAGAGTCGATAGGCATTACTGGGAAGTAACCGCCTTTTGTTCGAGGTCGGTGACCTGTGTTGTAACCATCTTGGAAAGAAGCGGCATCGTTCCACTCGCCTTCTTCGCTGTCAACACGGTACATAGAGCAGTTGATGTCGTCTTGGATTTTTACGTCGTCAAAGACAAAGAATTCATTTTCTGGACCGAAGTAAGCTACATCACCCATACCGGAGTCAGCCAGGTGTTTCAGAGCTTTTTTTGCAATACTTCGTGGGCATTTTTCATACATCTGACCTTTGTAGATGTCGAAAACGTCACAGATTACGATAATGGTAGGATCGGCAGTGAATGGATCCATAAACGCTGTAGGTACGTCAGGCTTGAGCAGCATGTCGGATCGGTTGATTGGCTGCCATGCTTCAATAGAGCTACCATCAAACGGCATACCGTTTTCCAGAATGCTTGTGCTGACAGCTTTCAGATTGTATGTCAGGTGGTGCCATGCACCTTTAATGTCCGTAAAACGGAAATCTACGAATTTGACTTCGTTTTTCTCACAAAACTTGAAAAACTCATCTACGTTGTTTACAAAGTTCCCCATCGAGTAAGCTCCTTAAAAAATATGGAATTGGGTAATTGTATCCAACAAAACAAAAAAGTTGCCATTTTCACCTGATTAAAAATTAATCAACTCACGCTTTCTATTTTTATACAATGCGCACTGGGTGAAGCCGCACCGTTTTGCCATCTGCATGACGGCTTCAAGCCCGTTGCCGACATCCTCCGGACGGTGTGCATCGGAGCCGAAGGTAATGGGTACACCCATGCGGTTTGCCAGTGTCAAAATGGTTTCACTGGGGTAGGGTTCGCCGATTTTTTTGCGCAGTCCCGCGGCATTGACTTCCAGGGTCATGCCGTTTTCTTTGATGGCTTCCAGGGTTGTTTGATAGGTGGCATCCATGGACTTTTTAGGCATGAATTTGAATACCTTGATCAAATCGAAGTGGCCGACGATATCGAAAAGGCGTGATTCGGCCATAGCCTGAATAGCCTTGAAGTAAGACTCCCAAACTTCGTCAATGTCGCGGTTGTCGTACTCGCCGATAAACTCCGGATTGTCAAATCCCCAACCGTCCAGAAAGTGGACGGAACCGATCAGGTAGTCCACCGGGCGTGCCAACACCTCGGGATCGATTTTCCCGGGAAGGTAGTCGACTTCGTAGGCGCTCAGCAGGGTGATCCGATCGGCGTATTTTTCTTTTAAACGGGCAATTTCCCCCTCGTACCAGGGCATTTTCTCTTTGCTGATCCGGTACCCCTCGTCAAAGGGCATATAGGCGTGTTCGCTAAAGCCGAAATATTGTGTTTTGTTATGAATGGCCTGCTGCACGTAGGCCTCCATGGTGCCTTCGGCGTGGTTGCATAAAACGGTGTGATTGTGGAGATCGACGATCATAATCTTTTCTTCCTAGATAACATTCTTAAATCATATATTATGGTAGTTGCCCTATAATCTTCGCAGGAATATAGTGCACTTCATATTACCAAAAGGTTTGCCATGACGCAAGAAGAGCTTGATGCCTTGATGAACAGTGATCTGACCGAGGCCGAAGAGGATCTGGAAGGTTCTCTGGACGCATTGGAAACGGAAGAGGAAGAGGAGCTGACGGACGAGGAGAAGGACTACCGTGTCTCCGCCGACGCCAAATGGCCCCCACCCCCGCCGACCAACGACCACAAAGTGGTTCACCAGCTGGACGAAGTTACCCAGGACTCCGAACGCAAAGCGGGCGAGGTCTTTGATATTCTGGAGCAGATCAGTGCCACTGCGGAAGACATCGAAGGCTCCAACAAATCGGTGCGTGAAGAACTCAGCCGCACACTGGAAGTCTTTGACAAACTGGGCAGCCATTTTCCCAATATCCAGACCTTTAAGAGCGAGCGTGAGCGTATCCAAAGCGTTTTGGGCATGCTGGATGAAGTGGAAGAGCGGGCCATGGCGATCAACGATCAGACCATGATGGCCATGGACGTCATGCAGTATCAGGATATTCACCGCCAGAAGATCGAACGGGTTATTAACGTTATGCGTGCACTATCGAAATATATGAACTCCCTCTTCGAAGGGCAGATCGCCGATGAAAAACGGGTCGGCTCCGCCGTACACATTCAGGGTGACGATACCGCAGACGTCGTCAACGAAGACGATATCGAAGCGCTCATCGCTTCCTTCGGTCAGAAATAGGACCGCACGACTTGAAACAGATCGAACTCCTTTCCCCTGCGGGAAATCTCGAAAAACTAAAGATCGCCCTGGCCTACGGGGCCGATGCGGTCTATGGTGGTGTCAGCCACTTCTCCCTGCGCCACAAGAGCGGCAAAGAGTTTGATGAAGAGAGCTTCAAAGAGGGGATCGACTATGCTCACGGCCTTGGCAAACAGGTCTATGTGACGGTCAACGGGTTCCCCTTTACTTCCCAACTCAAACTGCTTCGTAACCACATCGCCGCCATGCGCGATCTGAATCCGGATGCCATGATCGTCTCCACGCCCGGTGTCATCAAGCTGGTCAAAGAGATCGCTCCGGATATGCCGGTTCACCTCTCTACGCAAGCCAATGTCCTCAACTACCTCGATGCGGAAGTCTATGCCGACATGGGGGTGACGCGGATTATCGCCGCCCGGGAGATGAGCCTGAAAGATTTGGAGGAGATTAAGAAGCATCTGCCAAGCATGGAGCTGGAGATGTTTGTCCATGGGGCGATGTGTTTTGCCTTCAGCGGGCGCTGCCTGCTGACCTCCCTTCAGACGGGACGGGTAGCCAACCGGGGAAGCTGTGCCAACGACTGCCGCTTCCCCTACACCGTCTATGTGGAAAATCCGGATACCAAAGTGCTCATGCGCATCGAAGAGACAGAGGAGGGCAGTTACATCTTTAACGCCAAAGACCTCAACCTCTCCGGCTATGTCAAGGAGATCGTCGATTGCGGGTTTATCGACAGCCTCAAGATCGAAGGGCGCACCAAGAGCGCCTATTACGCCGGTATCACGGCACGGGCCTACCGTATGGCCATCGACGACGCCCTGGCCGGTACATTTGATGCCGCGAAATATGCCGCCGAGCTCGACACCACCAAAAACCGCGGTTTCTCCGACGGCTACGTAGTCAACCGCCCCCATGAAAAAGAGGGAGACCAGAACCTCGAATACTCCATTAGCGACGGTACCTACGACGTGCTCGCCCTGGTGGATGAGAGCGGCGAGTATTTCTTCACCAAAGGCAAGATCGAATCCGGAACCGTCGCGGAGATCGTTCTGCCCCGGCATGCCTCGACAACGGCCATTGATAATGAAATCGGCAGCGTCTACGAAGAGGGCGGCCGCTGGTACATCCGGTTTAACAAGATCATAACCCAGTCCGAGAAGGAGTTGGCCAGTGTCCATTCGGGCAACACCAATCCTATCCGGCTACCGGTTCAACTTCCACCCCACTCATTTTTAAGGAGCATCCAATGAAACCATTTATTTCCATTATCATGGGCAGCAAAAGCGACTATGACATTATGAAAAACTGTGCCGATACCCTCAAACAGTTCGGCGTTCCCTACGAGTTGATCATCTCTTCCGCGCACCGCAGTCCGGAGCGAACGAAAAACTACATCAAAGAAGCGGAAGCCAAGGGCGCCGCGGTCTTTATCGCGGCAGCCGGTATGGCGGCTCACCTGGCCGGTGCTCTGGCCGCAGCGACCACCAAGCCGGTTATCGGTGTGCCGATGGCAGGCGGTGACCTTAACGGCGTCGATGCCCTCTACTCCACCGTCATGATGCCAGCGGGTATGCCCGTAGGTACCGTGGCGATCGGCAAGGCCGGTGCGGTGAACAGCGCCTATCTCGGTATGCAGATTCTGGCCATCACCGATCAGGATTTGGCACAGAAACTGCTTGATGACCGAAAAGCGAAGGCCGACAAGGTCGTCAGCGATTCGGAAAGCATCGAAGTGCGCCTCTAATTCCCGACTAAAAAAGGAGATACCATGCAGACTTGGCTGAGTATCGAAGAATTTGCCAAAACCGTCAACAAAGACCTGGCGGAGATTGAAGTAATGTGTGAAGAAAACAAGCTGGTCAGCCGTGTGAAAAATGGTGTCCGCTACATCGAAGCAGCCAGCGCCACCCAGGTACTCCTCCCCCAGCGGGGCCAATCCGGAGGCAATGAAATCCAGCACTCCAGCCAGGATGCGATGATCTTTGTCGAAAAGACCATCGGGACTATTCTCAACCTGCATGAAAAGGTGATCGACGCCAAGGACGAAACCCTCGAAGCCCTAAAAAGCGAGAACCAGTTTCTAAAAGAAGGCCTGCTCTCCATGCAGGAGCTTTATGAGGATGACCGCAAGGCGATCGAAACCCTGACCAAACAACTGCAAATTTCCCAGGAAGAGCTGGAATTTGTCAAACGCAAATACAAGCTCATGTGGGGCAAGGCGATCGAGAACGCCGCCAAAAAAGATTAAAACCAAAAGGTAAAGCGTGCACTTTTCCAAGCTACTTCTCAAACTCCAGGACTTCTGGCAAAACCAGGGCTGTACCATCGTACAACCCTACGACATGCCCGCCGGTGCGGGAACCTTCCACCCGGCAACACTGCTGCGAAGCCTGGATTCCAAACCCTGGTCCGTTGCCTATGTGGCACCTTCCCGCCGTCCTACCGACGGCCGATACGGCGAAAACCCCAACCGTCTGGGGGCCTACTATCAGTTTCAGGTTCTGATCAAGCCGAGTCCGGAGAACATTCAGGAACTCTATCTGAAATCCCTGGAATATCTTGGGTTGGATCTTTCCAAACACGACATCCGTTTTGTCGAAGACAACTGGGAGTCCCCGACACTGGGTGCCTGGGGTCTTGGCTGGGAAGTCTGGCTGGACGGCATGGAAGTGACCCAGTTTACCTACTTCCAACAAGTCGGTACCATCGCCTGCGACCCCGTCGCCGTCGAGATCACCTACGGGACGGAGCGTCTGGCCATGTACCTGCAGAATGTGGACAACGTCTTCCATCTGGACTGGAACGAAACCAGCAAATACGCCGACGTACACCTGGAGAGCGAATACGAATTCTCCAAGTTCAACTTTGAAATAGCCGATGTGGAGGTGCTTTTCAGCCAGTTTGAATTTGCCTCCAGCGAGTGCAAGCGGGCGTTGGAAGCGGGCCTTCCCCTTCCGGCATACGATCAGTGCATGGCGGCGTCCCACGCCTTTAACATGCTCGATGCCCGCAAGGCGATCTCCGTGACCCAGCGTGCGGACTATATTCTAAAAATCCGCGAACTGGCCAAGGGCTGCGCAACCCTGTATAAAGACCAGGAAGAAGAGCGCAACGCCCGCGTCGCCAAGGCCAAAGAGGCGTGACCTTAGGTGCCATGATGGCGCTGCTGGACAGCGTCAGCCCCTTTGAACTCCAGGAAGCCTGGGATAACTCCGGGCTGCTGGTGGGATCTTTGGAAGAGTCCTTTGACGAGGTCTTTATCGCCTTGGACATGGATGAAATCATGCTCGACGAGCTTCCGGAAAACGCCCTCATCATCACGCACCACCCTCTGATTTTTGGCAAACTGAATCGCCTCGATT
>QKHD01000045.1 GCA_003250175.1 Helicobacteraceae bacterium | reverse complement strand
TCTTCTGGCTGGCTACCCACGCCATGGACGTCGGCGCACTGACCGTTATGCTCTACGGTTTCCGTGAGCGCGAGTACATCCTCGACTTGGTCGAAGATTACTGCGGTGCCCGTCTGACCCACTCTTCCGTTCGTATCGGCGGGGTGCCGCTGGATGTGACTCCGGAGTGGCGCAAAGCGGTCGGCCAGTTTATGGACCACCTGCCCACCGAGATCACCCGTTACGAAGACCTGCTCGATACCAACCGTATCTGGCGAATGCGTCTGGAAGACGTCGGTATTCTGACACCGGAAATGGCCCAAAGCTGGGCTTGCTCCGGCGTTATGCTCCGGGGCAGCGGTATCCAGTGGGATATCCGCAAGGAAGAACCGTACGAACTCTATGACGAAGTGGATTTTGATATTCCTACTTCCGATAAATGCGACAGCTACGGACGGTATAAGGTCTACATGGAAGAGATGCGACAAAGCGTGCGGATTATCAAGCAGCTGCTCGACATGTATGAAGGCACCACTCCGGAGCTTATGGCCCACGCGCCCCAGTATATTTCCGCTCCAAAAGAGCAGATTATGACCCAGAACTATTCATTGATGCAGCATTTTGTTCTGGTCACACAGGGGATGCGTCCACCGGTCGGTGATATTTATGTCGCCACCGAATCGCCCAAAGGGGAACTGGGCTATTACCTCTATTCCGATGGAGAGCCCTATGCGTACCGACTCAAAATCCGGGCGCCCAGCTTCTTCCACACCGGGCTATTGCAAGATTGGCTGCCAGGTAGTTACCTGGCAGACGTCGTCACCATCATGGGTAGTGCCAACGCCGTTTTCGGCGAGGTAGACCGTTAAGGGAGAATAGTGTTATGCAACGATTTGATTTACGCCATCTGAAAGATAGTTTTTACGACAAGATGATCCAGACTATTGAGAGTGATCTCAAACCTGAAGAGGTTGGAATCTTCCTGTTCGAAGTGGGGGATTTCTCCCCCGTACAAAAGAGTGCCGACGCGGTTAAAGCAAGCGGACATGAATTGATGAACTCCCTGAAGTTCAATGAAGTGGACTGGACCATTGTTGTTAAAAGAAAAGCACAATGAGCCGAGTCTTTTTTTCCTCCTGGCGAGGTGAAATCGTCGATAATCGACATGCTCCGGAAGGGGAAAGTGCGCAAACCGCCTTTAAATTCCCCGAAGAGTACGCTGCCGATCGACCATCCAAGGCATTTATCGGATGGGACGGCTTCGTACTTTTCCAGGAGGATGTGGACGTGGTGCGTCTGGCGATGGAATACGCCGCCCAGTACCAGGTCTACTCCGAAGCCTGCGGACGCTGTGCACCGGGCCGTTGGGGCGGTCGGATCCTCTTTGATACTCTGGACAAAATTGCCAGAGGCGAAGGGGAGCTGAGCGACCTCGACCACCTGCGCGAAATTGCGCAGAGCATGAGCCTGACCAGCAAGTGTGAGATCGGTAAGACCGTTCCCACACCGATCCTGCAGATGCTTGAATACTTTGCAGACGATTTTCTTGTCTGTATCAACCAAAAACGTCCCTCTCCCCACTACGGAGACGAGGGAACCGATTACAAGGCGAAGATCACGGCACCCTGTATGGATATGTGCCCCGATCACGTGGATATCCCAGCCTATATTGAGGGCGTGCGCGACCTGCGTTTTGACGACAGCCTCGCGGCAACACGCCAAACCATGCCCCTGGCCCACACCTGCGGCCGGGTCTGTCCTCACCCTTGTGAGGACGCATGCCGCCGGACCAACCTGGACCAACCCATCTCCATTATGGAGCTCAAGCGTCTAGGGGCGGATTATGAGACAGAACACCAGAGCGAATGGTTCCACCCTGTGGAAAGACAACCTTCCATCGGGAAAAAAGTTGCCATCGTCGGCTCCGGACCTGCGGGTCTGACCGCCGCCTACTATCTCGGTATGGACGGTGTGGACTGTGATATCTATGAAGAGCTGCCGGTACTCGGTGGTGAGGTCATGGTAGGGGTTCCCCCTTACCGCATGCCGACCCATGAGTATCAGAAGGACATCGATTTTTGTAAGAGCGCGGGCGGGAATTATATTCTCAACACCCGTGTAACCGCCGACATGCTGCGCCGTTTCGAAACCGAATACGACGCCATCATGCTGGCATCGGGAACCCGAATTTCCAAAAAGGTTCGGGCAACCAACGAACGCACGGATATGAAAGGCTACTGGCCGGCGATTCAGATGCTCGATCAGTACAACCTGTGGGAGCGTCACCGTATGGGCGAGCCGATCGATCTGACCGGAAAAACGCTGGTCTGCGTCGGGGGTGGTTTTACCTCTATGGATGTCGTGCGCTGCGCCGTTCGATGTGGTGCGAAAAAGGTCGTTATGCTCTACCGACGGGATGAGAAGACGATTATCCGAAATACCTCCTATGAGGAGTATCACGAAGCGGTAGAAGAGGGCGTCGAGTTCATCTTCCAGAGTGCGATCGAAGAGATCTACGACGAGGATAACCAACTGGTCCGACTCAAGATCAACATGTACGAAGAACAGCCCGATCCGGATGGCGGACGCCCTCAACTGGTCAAGATGGAAGGTGCCGATTTTGACATCGACTGCGACTACCTGGTCCCGGCCGTATCCCAGGATGCGGATCTGAAATACCTTCCGGAGGAGTGGGAGTTGGAAATGACCAGCTGGAACACCCTCAAAACCGACGGAAAAACCTACATGACCAGCCGAAAAGGTGTCTGGGCAGCGGGGGATTGTGAATACGGCCCGATGACCATTGTCAATGCCGTCGGCCAGGCCAAACGGGCCGCCAGTGTCATGAGCCGATACCTCCGGACCGGAAAGATCGAGCTGAGTGATGATGAAATCATGGAAGACCACCTGAGAAAACTCAAGGTCTACAACAAGGGCGAAAAGGTAAGCGGCTGGCTGGCCGGTCTGCCCCGAGAGCATTCGGAAAAACTGAGTGTTCCGGATCGGATCACCAACAACAAAGAAGTCAACCAGGGCTTTACCCAGCAAGAAGCCATTCGTGAAGCGGAACGCTGCATGCGATGTTACTACATCGCCATGGCAGCCGTATAGAGATTAAGGGATAACCATGATCAACTTTTTTATTGATGGTAAGCCGGTTAGTGCCCAAAAAGGTGAGACAATCCTGCAGGTAGCACGCAAGGAAGGGGTCTATATCCCCACCATGTGCTATCTCAGTAAAGTCTCGCCCATCGCATCGTGCCGTCTGTGTGTGGTAGAAGTTGAAGGAACCGAAGGGTTCGTTCTCAGCTGCCAGACGCCTCCCACGGAGGGAATCAAGGTCACAACCAATTCGGGCAAACTTTTCAAAGAGCGCCAGAATATCATGAAGCTCTATGACGTCAACCACCCCCTTGAGTGCGGCGTGTGCGATAAATCCGGAGCCTGTGAACTGCAGAATAAGACCCTGGAGTTTGAAGTAACCTCCCAGAGTTTCTCCGCCAAAGAGCAAAAGCGTGAGATTAAAAACTGGGGACGCATCCAGTACGACCCCAACCTCTGTATTATGTGTGAGCGCTGTGTCAGCACCTGCAACGAAGCAATCGGTGACGACGCTATCGAGGTCTTTTACGGTGGGTACAACTCCGGAATCGTTCCGAAAAACAGCGAGACGCTGGAGTGTACGGAGTGCGGAGAGTGTATCGCTGTCTGTCCGGTAGGTGCTTTGATCGCTACGGATTTCAAATACAGTTCCAACGCATGGGAGCTTAAACAGGTGCCGTCATCCTGCGCACACTGTTCCAGCGCCTGCGCCCTGACCTATGAATCCAAGGTCTCCAAGACAACCCACAAGCGGGAACTGTACCGGGTAACCAACAATTTCGAGTTTTCCTCCCTCTGTGGGGCAGGGCGATTCGGATTTGATTTTGACAATCAGGTAGCGGCAAAAAACGAAAAGGCCTTTATCCGTGCCATTCAGGCCATGGAAAAAGCCGACACGATTGCTTTTGACAGTATGATCACCAACGAAGAAGCGTTGTTGCTGCAAAAGCTAAAAACTCTACGTGGCTACAAGCTGGTCAATCCGGAGGCTCAGGCCTACCAGCGATTTATCAGAACCTTTGCAACGCACAGCGGTAAGCAGCTCTATTCGGCCGATCTGGATGATGTCCGTGCGGCTGAATATGCCGTGGTTTTTGGCAGCCGGATCAAGACCGACAACCCCATGGTGCGCTACGCCCTGACCAACGCCGTGAAACAGCAACGCTCCGACGTGGTCTACCTGCACCCCATGGAAGATGCGGATATGCTTAATACGGTCAACCAGTATGTCAAATACGAAGTGGGCAGCGAGGAGGGCGTGATGGCGCTGTTGGCCAAGGCCTTTATTCCGGAGGCCAACCTCTCCAGCGATCTGCAAGGTTACTTTAACGAGCTCGATGAGGGCTATCTTTCCGCCGAATCCAATGTCGGTGAAGAAGAGATCGAAACCATGCAGCGCCGCAGCGCACGGCGAAAAAACCGTGTCCTCATTCTAGGCGAAGACGTGATCAACCACCCGCGAAGCGAGAATATCGCCAAGCTGGCCGGATTGATGGAACAGTACAGCGACTTTAAAGTCCTGATCGTTCCACCTAAAACCAACAGCCTGGGTGTCGCCCTGATCTGTGACCTGGATGATACGGCAGGGAACTACACCCTAGGCTATAACGTCAAAGGTGACTTCACCCTGACAGCCCTGGGCGCCTCCGGAGAAGAGGAACTGGATATGCCGGCTCTCAATCAACAAGAAGGTACCATTACCTCCATCGATAAACGAGTCGTTCCACTCAACGCAGCCGTCCCCTACAGCGGCTACAGCCTGGGTGACCTGGCCAATGCCCTGGGTATGAAACTGGACTACACGGTTCAGCTGACCAAAGAACTGCCCGTATCCAAAGGCTTCAAAGCGGTGAGCTTTGACAGCCTGGAAAACGACTTTGCACGAAACGGTGAAAACCTGCGCGGATACGTTCTGGAAAACCAGAGCGTGGCAACCGAAACAAGCGTGGAAGAGATCGCCGATATCGGTGAGTTCAACGGTACGGTGGTCTACCGCTGCAATCCGGTTCTGCAGTTTAATGCCTTTACCAACAAGGCGTCGCAGCTCAAAGAGCTGAATGTGCTGCGCGGATCTTCCCAGTTTGCCACGGCAGCAAAAATTTCAGATAATGATCATATTTCCATCGATCTTGGTGATGGAAATATCACCAAAAAAGTGTTTAAACTTGATACATCTTTGAAAGGAACCATCGCGCTTCTGGGCTCGTTTGATGAGGCCATAAGTGCGAAAACGGTACCCTACGCCTATCGTTTTAAGAAAACAAAAATAGCACCGGTAGGGAATTCTCAATGACGAAAGAGATGATTACATTAACCATTGATGGTAAAGAGATCAAGACATACGAGGGTGAAACTATTCTCAATGTCGCACGGGCAAATGGTATTTTTATTCCAGCAATCTGTTATCTGACACGCTGCTCGGCCACCCTGGCATGCCGAGTCTGTATGGTAGAGGCAGACGGCAAGCGGGCATACGCATGTAACGCCAAGGTGAAAGAGGGCATGAACGTCGTTATTCACAGTGACGAAATCCATGAAGAACGCGAAGCGATCATGCAGGTCTATGATATCAACCACCCGTTACAGTGCGGTGTCTGCGACAAATCCGGAGAGTGTGAGCTGCAGGACAACACCATGTTTATGCAGGTCGATACACAAAACTACTGCATCCAGGACTCCTCCCGTCCGGTACTTGATTGGGGCAAAATCAAGTATGACGCAGGTCTTTGTATCGTCTGCGAACGCTGTGTAACGGCGTGTAAAGACATGATCGGTGACGCGGCTCTTAAAACCGTTCCTCGCGGCGGTGAAGCGATCGCGGCGGAGTTTAAAGAGTCCATGCCGAAAGATGCCTACACCATCTGGAACAAGATGAACAAATCCCTCATCGGAAGTGCCGGTGCCGATCCGATGACCCTGGACTGTATCGAGTGCGGCGAGTGTATCTCTGCCTGCCCGGTCGGTGCACTCGTCAGCTCCGATTTCCAGTATAAATCCAACGCCTGGGAACTGACCACCGTTCCTTCCAGCTGTGCCCACTGCTCCAGCGCATGCCATATCATGTACGATGTGAAGCATACTTCCGTGGAGAATCCGGATGCCACCATCTACCGAGTGAAAAATGATTTCCACTTCCAGACGCTTTGTGGGGCAGGGCGCTTCGGATACGACTACCAAAATACCGCCGATCAGGATCCTACCCAGTTTGATGAAGCGGTCAAGGCGATGGAAAAGGCCGACACGATCATTTTTGACAGCATGATCACCAACGAAGAAGCGTTACTGCTGCAAAAGCTAAAAACCCTACGCGGCTACAAGCTGATCAATCCGGAGGCAAAACGTTTCCAGAGCTTCCTGGGTGCTTTCCAAAAAACCGCCGGAAACTATGGCAGTGCCACGCTGGCGAGTTTGGGTGAGAGCAACTTTGTTGTGACCCTGGGGACACTGATTTCCAGTGATAATCCGGTAGTTCGTTTTGGTATCAATAACGCCATGAAGATGAACAAAGCTGCGGGGCTCTATTTTCACCCGGTAACGGACACGGTGCTAAATGGCTTTTCAAAAAGTCTGCTGGCCTTGACCAATAAGATCGGGTCTGAAGAAGCGGTGATGTACCTGCTGCTGGATCTCTTTACCGACAAAGAGAAGCTTCCCGCTAAAACAC
>QKHD01000133.1 GCA_003250175.1 Helicobacteraceae bacterium | reverse complement strand
GCCCATTGGCGCTGGTTTTTGGTAAAGAGGGCAAAGGCCTTCGCCCCGATCTTATGGGCATTTTCCGGAGCGTTTTCCACCCCTCCGGAGGCACTGACGTGCGCACCGACTCGTTTCATGGTTCTTCCTTATTGGTTCAGATCTTTGACCGCGATGACGATGCCATTGAGCAGGTCCCTGAAAACCACCCCCTCCGGAGCGACTTCGTAGCGGATGTCGTATTGGTTTTCGCGGTACTCTTTTTGGGTAAAGCCCCCCGCCTCACGGGGTTCCGGTTGGGCGGCGATGTCGAGGGCTTTTTTTTGCAAGATATCCCCCACGACCCGGGCGGGGTAGAAGGGGCTGAGGTAGCGGGCGGTAAATTCGTCGTCGCTCATGCACTGGTCGTTCACGCAGAGCATGGAGCCGGTACTGATCTGCAGCGCCACTTCTCCGGCGTTGTAGACCACCACTTCCACCTCGCGGCCCACCTTGGTGACAAAGGCGGTTTCATGCAGGCGGATGCCCTTGGCTTTGAAGGTCACCACCGCCGGGCGGGACTCCGGAACCGGTCTGGCACAACCAAAAAAGAGTGTGCCAAGCAGCAGCAAAATGATCCCGATACGCATCCTCGCTCCTTGCAAAAATTTGACGCAAGTGTAACATAGTCCGCCTCACCCTTTCTCGGCTTCAACCCAAAACGCGGTATAATGCCCCCATGAAAAATGTCAGACTCTTTATCACCCGGGCTCTTCCGCACTTTGTTCTTTTCGGTCTGGCTGCGACCGCGCTGTATCACATCCGCGACATCCGTGCGCTGGGCTTCTCCGGAGACCTGCACGTCTACGCCTTTTTGGCCATTGGCGTAGGGATGCTCATGAGTTTTCACTTTCAGCGCAGCCGCTCCTTTCTCTCGTTGGTGCTGCTGGCCGCCGCCTACGGGCTGGTGATGCAAAACGCCTGGTTCTCCGGACGCATCCTCTATTTTGACAGCTATGCGCGCGGCTTTTTATCCCTGATGATTCCGCTCAATCTCGTCCTGATCAGCTTTAGCAAAGAGAGCGGGTTTATGACCCCCAAGGGGATCGGAAAGCTCGCCTTTATCCTGGCCCAGTTCGGGATTCTGGCCTACCTGGCGCTGATGCAGGAGCACCGCTTTTTGGACCTGCTCTATTTTGAAATTCTGCCGGCAGGGTGGACCCAGTTTACCGCCCTGTCCGACGTGGCTCTGCTGATGACCCTGATCGCTATTTTCATTATTACGGGGCGCAGCCTCATGGCGGCAACCCACATCAACTTTGCCCTGCTGCTAACGGTTGTCACCGCCCAGATGGCCATCAACTTCACCGACCGGGTCGATGTCTTTTCTTTATTTATATTAACGGCCTCGGTGATGATCACCCTCTCCATGCTCTCCGAGTCGTACTATCTGGCCTACTACGACGAACTCACCGGTATCCCTGCGCGCCGGGCGCTGCTGAGTCATTTTGCCAAGCTGGGGCGCCGCTACAGTATTGCCATGGTAGACATCGACCACTTTAAAAACTTCAACGATACCCACGGCCACGACGTGGGGGATGATGTTTTGAAACTGGTCGCCTCCCGGCTGACCGAAGTCACCGGCGGGGGCAAAGCCTACCGCTACGGCGGTGAGGAGTTTACGGTGGTTTTTGCCGGAACCTCCAAGGAAGAGGCGGCCCAGCACCTCGATGCCATCCGGGAAAAAATCGCCCAGACCCCTTACTACAAACCGGCCAAGTCCAAGACAAAAAAAGCGGACAAACCGATCTTTGTCAACGTCAGTATCGGGGTGGCGGAGCGCGATGACAAGGCGAGTGAGCCGTCCACGGTCATGAAGCGCGCCGACGACGCCCTCTATAAATCGAAAAAAGCGGGACGCAACCGCGTCACCGTCGCTTAATCCTCAATCGCCTCGAAGGCCTCTTTGGGGGCACCGCACTCGGGGCAGACCCAGTCCTCCGGAAGGTTCTCAAAGGCCGTTCCGGGGGCAACTCCGTTCTCTGGATCCCCCTTTTTTGGATCATAGACATAACCGCAATCCGTGCATTCGTATCGTTGCATGAACATCTCCTTGTAATGTGGATTTCTCCATCCTATCACAAAACCCGTAACGCTTCAACCCTTTTGTTTGCTCGCTTCGTGGGCATCGTATTACAATCTCTGTCACCAAGATGTCACCTCCCGGCAATATAATAAGCCAAAATTTTCTGGAGCCTTGATGAAAAAAATCGTCGATTTTTTCTTTGAAAACCTCACGAAACTGACCGCCCTATTCAGTCTGATTCTGCTTGTTGCCATCATGGCGGTTTTGTTTAACGAAGCCCTGCCTGCCATCAGCGCCTTTGGCCTGAGTTTTATCAGCGAAGACGTCTGGGCCCCCAACCGCGAAGTCTTCGGCGGTTTTTCCTCCATCGTCGGCTCCCTGCTCTCCACCTTTATTGCCATGTTCCTTGCCACACCCATCGCCATCGGGATTGCGATTTTCCTCAGCGAAATCGCCCCGGCTCGGGTGAAAGAACCCATCGGGGTGAGTGTGGAACTGCTGGCGGCTATCCCTTCCGTTATCTACGGGATGTGGGGCCTTTTTTACTTTGCCCCCATCATCCGGGATATCTTCGGCGGTAACGGTATTGGGATGCTCACCGCCGGGATCGTTCTGGCCATCATGATCCTGCCCTTTATCGCCGCCGTCACCCGCGACGCCATGAACACGACTCCGGACATGCTCAAAGAGTCCGCCTACGCCCTGGGGGCCACCAAGTGGGACGTGATCAAAGACGTGATCATCCCCTTCGCCAAGGCAGGCGTCATCGGCTCCATTATCCTGGCGTTGGGTCGTGCCATCGGGGAAACCATGGCCGTTACCTTTGTCATGGGCAACGTTCACAACATTAGCCTCGATCTCACCGCCGCGGCGACCAATATCCCCACGACCCTGGCCAACGAATTTGCCGAGGCGGAGAGCGGCCTGCACTACGCCAGCTTGTTCTACCTTGCCCTCATCCTCTTTTTGATGAGTTTCGTGACGATCTTCGTCTCCAAGATCTACTTCCTTAGAAAAGTGAGAAAGAGCAAATGACCGCCAAACGCCGACGCGTCGTCATCAACTACTTCGCCCTGAGCTTCTCCATCGGCTCCGCGGTCCTGGGGATCGGATTTTTGTTCTGGATCTTGTGGATCTTGGTGAGTAACGGGATCGGTGCCCTCAACATGGACATCTTCACCTTCGACGGTGCGCCTCCCGGCTTTGCGGAAAGCGGTTTGCGCCATGCGCTGGTGGGTCAGCTGATCCTGGCGCTGGGGGCGACCATCTTCGGTGTACCCGTGGGGATTTTGGCGGGGACCTACCTGAGCGAATACGGGCAGACCTCCAAGTACGCCAACTTTATCCGTGATATCAGCGATACGATGATGAGTACGCCCTCCATCGTCATCGGGACCTTCGTCTACGCCGTCGTCGTCTCCCCCATGGGGCACTTCAGCGGCTGGGCGGGGATCGTGGCGCTGGCCATCATGATGGTACCCATCGTGCTCCGAACGACCGATGACATGCTTAGCCTCGTTCCCCAGACCCTGCGCGAAGCGGCGGCGGCCCTGGGTGCGCCCAAGTACAAGGTGATTTTGCAGATCGTCTACCGTTCAGCCAAAGTGGGTATTCTTACGGGGGTACTTCTGAGTATCGCACGGATCGCGGGGGAGACGGCACCGCTGCTCTTCACCTCCTTTAACAACAACTTTTTCAGCACCGACATCAGCGAGCCCATCGCGTCGCTGACGGTGACCATGTTCAGCTACGCCACCAGCCCGTATGAAGACTGGCAGCAGCTGGGCTGGGCGGCCGCCTTTATCCTGACCGCCTTCGTCCTGGGGGTTAATGTCCTTGGACGACTCTTTATCAAAACCAAAAGGAAACGCTAAATGGCTACCATCGCCGAGATCAAAGAAAAACGTGCCGTTGAGGTCAAAGATTTTAACTTTTATTACGCCGGAACCGTCGATCCGGCTCTCAAAGACATCAACCTGCCCATCCCTAAAAAGAAGGTCACGGCATTGATCGGCCCCAGCGGCTGCGGCAAGACCACGCTGCTGCGCTCCTTTAACCGTATCCACGACCTTTATCCCGGCAACCGCTACGAGGGCGAAATTCTGGTCCACGGCGAAAATATCCTGCAAAAAAACATCGACCTCATCGACCTGCGGGTCAACGTGGGGATGATTTTCCAAAAACCCACGCCGTTTCCCATGAGCATCTTTGACAATATCGCCTACGGCCTGCGCCTTAAGGGGATCAAAAACAAAACCGAGCTTAAGGACCGCGTGGAAAAAGCTTTGAAAGACGCCGCCCTTTTCGAAGAGGTCAAAGACCGCCTCAAAGCCGACGGCTCCTCCCTCTCCGGAGGACAGCAGCAGCGTCTGTGCATCGCCCGCGCCATCGCCGTCGAACCGGAGATCATGCTCTTTGACGAACCGACCTCCGCGCTAGACCCCATCTCCACCCTGGCGATTGAGAAGCTCATCATCGAGCTCAAAGACAAGGTCAGCATTATTATCGTCACCCACAACATGCAGCAGGCCGCCCGTGTGAGCGACTACACCGCCTTCATGTACCTGGGCGAACTGATCGAGTTTGGCAAGACCGACGACATCTTCGTCAACCCCAAAGAGAAACTGACCGAAGAGTACATTACCGGTAAATTCGGGTGAGACTTCAGCGCCCCCGGCCCAGCCAGCGTGCAGGCAGCGGGAAGGCGCTTAAGAGTGAGACAATCAGAGCCGCCGCATAGGGTACGGCCTGAATCAGTAAAACCGCCGTCCAGACCGCCAGGTCCGGACTCTCCAGCTCCGCAGGAATCCGCTGCAATCCAATCACCGCCGCCAACAGTGCCACCAACAAAATGCTCTCCTGATAGGCCGATGCCAGAGCCGACCAGAGCCGATGCCGCTCCGCCAGTTTGGGGGTACGGATAAAGGGAAGGTTTTTCGTAACCAGCCCCTGCAATACCGCCAGCCCGATCGTATGGGACAACGCCAGCCCGCCCAAAGCCGCCGCCAGGGTCTGGCGCAGATTGGCCCGGACACGGGTGACGTAGAGGTGAATCAGCTTGGCCAGCTTGAAGGTAAAGAGCGCCAGGGGCAGAATGGAAAACATCAGCATGGGCGGCTCGAACCGTGAGGGCGAGACAATCATCGCCACCGTCCAGGCAATGGCCAGGGCGTTAAAGAGCAGGTTCAGCCCGTCCGCCAGCCAGGGCAGCCAACCGGCGATAAAGTGGTAGCGCTGCCCCGCGGAAAGACGGCGGTCTTTACGTGAAATCAACGCGCGCCAGTGGGTGCGCAAAATCTGCATCGCCCCATACGCCCAGCGGAAACGCTGCTTTTTAAAGTCGATAAAGGTGTCGGGCATGACCCCGCGCCCGTAGCTTTGGGCCACATAGGTCGCCGTATAGCCCGCTTCAAAAATCTTCAGCCCCAGCTCCGCATCTTCCGTGATGCACCACTGCGACCAGGCTCCCACCTCTTCCAGCACGCGGCGTCTGACCAGTGTCATGGTACCGTGCTGGATAATGGCGTTGCGTTCATTGCGCGTGACCATCCCGATCTGGAAAAAGCCGCTGTACTCCGCGTAGCTCATCGCCTTGAAGAGGTTTTCGTCCGCATCGCGGTAATCCTGCGGGGCCTGCACCACGGCGATCTGCGGATCACCAAAGGCCGGCACCAGCTCTCTAAGCCAGCCCGGTTCCACCTGATAGTCGCTGTCGATGACGGCGATCACCTCCGCATCGGCGGCGGTCTGCTCCAGGGCAAAATTGAGCGCCCCGGCCTTGAACCCTTCCAAGGGCGACACGTGGAAAAACCTGAACCGCTCCCCAAGGGCTTTGCAGTAGGCTTCCACCGGGCGCCACACCGCTTCGTCCTTGGTGTTGTTGTCAATCACCAGAACCTCGAAATCGGGGTAGTCCAGTTTGGCCAGGGCGTCAAGGGTTTCGTTAAGCATCTCCGGAGGCTCGTTATAGGCGGGCACATGGATGGAGACCTTGGGCAGAGTGTTGCCCGCCGTCTCCTCCACCCGCCACAAGCGCCGGTGGGCGCTAACCCAGCGCGCCTCGGCCCATTCGTGGGCCTCCGCCAGCAAGACGGCAATCAGCCCCAGCATCCCGGTAATCAGCAGTGCCCCCACCAGTGCCCCCATGAAGGTGAGGTATTTCTGGGTGTAGTCGTAGACGATGAGCACCACCAACGTGGCGATGGTGTAGACCACGGCGGCCAGCATGGTGCGTCCGGAGGTGGAGAGGGAGGCACTGTAGACATAAAAAATCCCCAGCAAAAGCGCGGCAATAACCACCGAAACCCCCGCCAGCACATGCCACTCCGGAATCCGGACGATGGGGGCGGTGAATTCGAACTTGGGTTCGCGCTCGGCGTTATAAACTCCCCAATACGCGCCCACGGAGCCTTCGATCTTACTCTTCCAGGGCTGATCGAAGGCTTCCATAAGGTAGTAGACATAGCGGTCTTCCTTGGCCTTTTCGATAAAGCGGCGTAGAAACTGTGCCTCGTTGGATAGGGAGGCCACGGCGGCTTCGCGCTTGCGCCCGTCTGAGGGCCAGCCCACCTCGCCGATGATGACCCGTTTGCCCGGAAAGGCTTTCCGGAGGCGCTCGACCTTGTCGGCCACGTAGGCCACGGCCTGATCGGCGGCAACCCCTTCCCAATAGGGCAGCAGGTGAACGCCGATAAAATCAACGTGATCGGCCAGCTCCGGA
>QKHD01000336.1 GCA_003250175.1 Helicobacteraceae bacterium | reverse complement strand
CTAAAAGCCTTAACGTCGCTCGCTGATCTCCCCGATCGGCAGGCGGCGTTTTTGCGGCTGGTCGTTTTGTCTGTAGCCGAAGGCACAGATTAAAACGACCTCCTCTTTTTGCGTATCCAGCTCCAAAATTCCTTCGACCTTGTTCTTTTCAAAGCCTTCTAACGGGCAGCTGTCAATGCCGATCATAGCGGCGGCAGTCATCATATTGCCCATGAGGATATAGCACTGCTTGGCGCCCCAGTGGTAGATATCCTGTGCGTTTCGGCCATGGTGAAAGATGTTGTAAAAGAGGTTGACAAAGGAGCGGCTGAAGTAGCCGGCGATCTGATCTTTCAGGCTCTGGTGAAACCCGGCATAGCGGGTGTAGTAGGCCTCCTGGGCTTCGATGGGCATGCCGCGGTCGGCGAAGCGGGATTTGACCCAGTCACTTCCGGGAACTAAGTCTTGCGTCCGGGTAGTAAACACCACCAGATGGCTGGAGGAGTCGATCTGGTTTTGGTTCCAGCAGGCGGGTTTGAGTTTGGCCCGGAGGGCATCGTCGGTGATGACGATCATCCGGACTCCCTGCATCCCGAAGGAGGTGGGGCTCAGGCGCCCGGTTTCCAGAAGATAGTCCATATCCGCTTCGTCGATCTTTTTGCTTGCATCGAACAATTTGCATGCGTGGCGAAACCCATAGGCTTCCAGTACCTGTTGTTTGACTTTTTCCTTCTCCATTGCTAACTCCTTTAGCGTTTTAAATCCAGTAGTTCTTTTACGGTGAGCATATCCGCGTAGGCCTCTTTTTTGGCGCTGGGGTTGCGCAGCAGGTAGCTGGGGTGAAAGGAGGGTACCAGCTTGCGCCCGTGCCATTCATAGACCTTGCCCCGCGCCTTGGTGATCCCGGCCTCTTCCCCGGTCAGCGCCTGAAAGCTGACGCCCCCCAGGCAGAGAATCACCTCCGGATTAATCAGCTCGATCTGTTTATCGAGAAAGGGTCGGCACGCCTCCATCTCTTCGGGCTCCGGATTGCGGTTGCCCGGAGGGCGGCACTTGACCACGTTGGCAATAAAAACATGGTTGCGGGAGATGCCAATGGCCTTTTCGATCATCTGGGTCAGCAGCTCGCCGCTGCGCCCGACAAAGGGGCGGCCCTGTTCGTCTTCCGACGCGCCGGGACCTTCGCCCACGATCATCAGCCTAGCCTTGGGGTCACCCTCGCCGAAAACGACGTTTTTGCGCCCCTTGGCCAGATTGCACAGGTGGCAGGCAAGGGCGGCTTTGCGCAGTTCGTCCAGCGAGGCAGAGCCGATATCGACGGTTTCGGTTTTGGATGGCAGGGTCACGGCATCGCAGTATTCAAACCCCATTTTCCGGAGCAGATTGAGCTGATAAAGTTTGTGGAGGAGAGCGTCATTTTGCATGGGAAAATTATAGCAGTCCGAAGTAAAAAGTGGTAACCGGAAGATTTCAATTATTTTTTTGCACAAAGAGCCTACAATCAATAGATAGTAAACAACAAGGCAATATATGGGCACGGACGCAACAAAGTTACAACCGCTTTCTATTTTGATCGTGGATGACGAGGAGTTTATCCTTGAAACCATGGCACACTTCCTCAAACGACGGGCAAAAGAGGTGGTGATGGCATCAAACGGAGCAGAGGCGTGGAAACTTCTTCAGGAGAGGACGTTTGACATCGTGGTGAGCGATATTGAGATGCCGGAGATGAACGGGTATGAGCTTTATCATGCCGTTCACCCCGAACATCCGGAGATTCCCTTTGTTTTCCTCAGCGGGCACACCAAGGGCGACGTGAAGGAAGAGTTCAAACCCTACACGCTCTTTAAGCCCATCGACAAAGACAACCTCATCGACAAAATCTCTTCGTTTTTCTAACCCGCTCCGGAGGAAAACCTCCGGAGTCTTCTTTTTATTAATCCAGCTCTGTTTTTAATGCGGCGCCATTACTGGCGTTGGATACCAGCAGGCTGTAGCGTTTGAGCCACTTGGATTTGATCTCTTTTTTGTACGGTTTGAAGTGCAGACGTCGCTGCTCCAGCACTTCGTAGCTGACGTTAAGTTGCAGCACGTGCTGGTCTACGTCGATCTCGATCTCGTCGCCGTCTTCGATGAGAGCGATCAGACCGCCCTCCGCCGCCTCCGGAGAGACGTGCCCGATAGACGCCCCCCGGGTCGCTCCGGAGAAGCGCCCGTCGGTAATCAGCGCAACCTTATCGCCCAGACCCATCCCCATGATCAGGCTCGTCGGGCTGAGCATCTCCTGCATACCGGGGCCGCCCTTTGGCCCTTCGTAGCGGATAACGACGACATTGCCGGCCTTGACTTTATGGCCAACGATACCCGCAATCGCTTCCTGTTGGGAGTTAAAGCAGACCGCAGTCCCTTTAAACTGGCGCATGGTGGGGTCGATCCCCGCGGTTTTGACAACCGCGCCCTCTTCTGCCAGGTTGCCGAACAAAATCGCCAAGCCGCCGACTTTGGAGTAGGCATTTTCGTTGGTGTGGATGATGCTGGTGTCTTTGATCTCCGCATCTTTGATGCGCTCGCCCAGGGTTTCACCGGTGACGGTCATGTTATCCAGATGGAGCAGCCCGCCCCGTCGGCTGACCTCTTTCATAACGGCGTTGACGCCGCCCGCACGGTGGATGTCTTCCATATGCACGGTGGAAAGGGAGGGAGAGATTTTCGCGATGTGGGCGACGTTTTTGCTGATCTCGTTGATCTTGGTGATGTCAAAGTCCACCTCCGCCTCTTTGGCGATCGCCAGCATGTGCAGAACGGTGTTGGAGCTGCCGCCCATGGCCATATCGACGACGAACGCGTTGTGAATCGCCTTTTCGTTGAGGATATTGCGCATGTTGTTTTTGGGGTTGTTCTCCTTGGCCAGTTCCACCACGCGGCGCGCGGCGGTTTTGATCATCTCGATACGCTCCGGCGTCATGGCCAGAACCGTTCCGTTGCCCGGAAGCGCGATCCCCATCGCTTCGCAAAGCGTGTTCATGGAGTTGGCGGTGAACATTCCGGAGCAGCTTCCGCCGCCCGGACAGGCTTCGCACTCGATCTCGTACAGCTCGGCGTCGCTCATCTGCCCTTCGGCGTGTTTGCCGACCGCCTCGAAAGCCGTCGCCAGGTCGATGGGTGTGCCGTCTTTTTTATGACCCGCAGGCATCGGCCCTCCGGAGACGAACACGGTCGGCACATTAACCCGCAGCGCACCCAGGATCATCCCCGGAACGATCTTGTCGCAGTTAGGGATACAAAGCAGCGCGTCCAGCTTGTGGGCGTTCATCACTGTCTCGATACTATCGGCGATCAGCTCGCGGCTAGGCAGCGAATAGAGCATGCCGTCATGGCCCATGGCGATACCGTCATCCACCCCGATGGTGTTAAATTCAAAAGGCACGCCGCCCGCTTCACGGATGGCTTCCTTGACGATCCGGCCGTATTCCTGAAGGAAGAAGTGCCCGGGGATAATGTCGATGTGGGAGTTGGCCACGCCGATGAAGGGCTTGTCAAAATCCTCGTCTTTGAGACCAGTCGCCCGAAGCAAGCTTCGGTGGGGGGTGCGGTCAAACCCGCGTTTGATGATATCGCTGCGCATGAAAAGAGTCCTTGCGATTATTTTTTCGTGATTATACCAAAGATTCATACAGGGATTTTTTAAACTTATTTTAAACGAACTGTCGCTATGATTCGCGTTCGTTAAAGCTGTGCGGAAGTAGCTCAGGGGTAGAGCACAACCTTGCCAAGGTTGGGGTCGAGGGTTCGAATCCCTTCTTCCGCTCCATTTTAGATCTAAGAACTTTAACGAAAAGCAATGACGCCTTGGTGGTGGAATTGGTAGACACAAGGGACTTAAAATCCCTCGGTCATTATGACCGTGCCGGTTCGAGCCCGGCCCGAGGCACCACTACCAAGCGCGAATATCTTCACAATAGGGCGGCATAGCCAAGTGGTAAGGCACGGGCCTGCAAAGCCTTGATCCCCAGTTCGAATCTGGGTGCCGCCTCCAACAATCAATGTTTTTAGATTTCTTCATCATGCGGGCAGATGGCAGAGCGGTTGAATGCACCGGTCTTGAAAACCGGCGAGGGTAATACCTCCCTGAGTTCGAATCTCAGTCTGCCCGCCACTAATTTATCTTCCTCACATAGATCACCACGCTATAATTAACCATTTTAATACAACAGGCTTGCATGCATACCTCACATTTTCTTCTTCCATTGGCATTATTGGTTGCGCTGGGCGGGTGTGGTTCTTCCGATCATCCGGATCAAGAGCAGTATGTAAGCACGCTTCATGAGGACTTCAACGCCTACGAAGAATCTATCTGGAGCAAAGCCGATTGGAATACCTCGGCTCCGTTTTACAGTGCTTGGTGTCCGGATCAGATCACTTTTGCAAACGGTATCATGAGCATCGACCTCGAACAACTCGATTGCCACGGTCAGACCCATGCCTCCGGAGAGTACCGCACCGACGCTACCTATCTCTACGGCAAGTACACCGTCCGGATGAAAGCCACCGACGTCAACGGCACGATCAGCTCGTTTTTCACCTACACCGGCCCCTACGAAACGCTCCCCACCGAACACGACGAAATCGATATCGAAATCTTCGGCAAAGACCCCACCACCTTGCAGGTCAACTACTGGCGAAACGGTAACGAGCACCCGCACACCGTCGATCTGGGCTTTGATGCATCGGCGGATTTTCACACCTACGCCTTTACGTGGCATCCGGATTATATCCGCTGGTATGTCGACGGCGTTTTGGTACATACTGTTACGGAAAACGGTCTGGGGAATAATGACAGCCTCCCCTTCCACGCCTCCAAAATCATCATGAACATGTGGCCCGGCACCGGCGTAGACGGCTGGAGCGGCGCCTATGTTGACGGTGCCCCGGCAACCGCGAAGTACGATTATGCAACATTTGAAAAGTTGGTACAATAGGCCTACTCTAAAGGAAACGGATGAAAAAGATCACCTCGCTTTTATCAGCGCTGCTTTTGTTGGGCCTCTTCGGATGCAGTGACAAATCTTCAAAAAGCTCCAAAGAGGGTGATGTTTCCGCGTTGGAAAGCACCTTTGCTACAACAAACGGTGCCGTCGACTATTTCACCAACCAGCCACTCACCGAGGCCAATGCCTCCGTCACCCACGCGGTTTTTGCCATTCACGGTGTGCTCCGGACCCCGTGGCTCGCCTACGATGCGGTCCTGGAAGCCGCCACCCTGGAGGGTGAAGAAAACACCACCCTCATCGTCGCCCCCTACTTTAAAAAGCTGGAAGACAACCCGGCCGAAGGCGAACTCTACTGGGACAGCGGCTGGACCTCCGGATACCGATCCCAAAACGGCACACCCGATCGGGTCAGTAGCTATCAGGTCTTGGACGAACTGATTACCCAGGTTCTGGATACGGCCAAATATCCTAATCTGCAAAAAATTACCGTCATCGGCCACAGTGCGGGTGGGCAGTTTACCCAGCGCTACGCCGTGGGCACCGGGATCGACACCCATGCCGGCGGCATTCACTTCCGTTTCATCGTGTCCAACCCCGGAACCTACCTCTATCTGGATCATACCCGCCCCTCTCCGGAGTACACCGTATGCACAACCTTTACCGTGCCCGCAAGTGAACCGAGTGCAATGGAAGACACGGAACGCTGCGTCACCGTCACCGGCACCTATAACGACTACAAGTACGGTCTAAACAGCATCGATGCCTCTTACATGGATCAAAACACCACCCTTATGAAGCAGAATTTCGAAGGGCGCGACGTGATCTACCTGCTGGGAACTGCCGACAGCGACCCGCACCATGAGTATCTGGTTCGTGACTGCGGCGCCGACTTGCAGGGTGAGCACCGGTTTCAACGGGGGATGAACTTTTATAACCATATTCAAAACGTCATTCCGGACAACAACCACTCCCTGGTCAAAGTCCCGGAGCGCTGGCACTCCAGCGGGGTGATGTATCCCTCCTCCAGCGGCCGTGTGGCACTTTTTGGCTCTGTTGCCGACAGGGACCACGACGGTTTTATCGACAGCGTCGACAACTGCCCCGATAATGCCAATAATGACCAAAACGACAGTGACAACGACGGAATGGGCGACGCCTGCGATGCAGACGGCCTAGACGTAGATGGTGACGGCATCATGAACCTGCTGGACAACTGCCCCACCACGTTCAACGGCGATCAGGCCGATACCAACAGCGACGGTATCGGCGATGCCTGCAGCACCTTTAATGATCTGAAAATCCGGAGGGTTCTCGACCCGGCCAAGATTTACAAGACCGAATACTGTTTTAACATCTACGTGGAAAACAACGGTACGACCAAAGCGCTTGGCAGTGTCAGCAACGGTACGGGCTGGAGCGTCACCTTCCCCGTCTGGGGCGGCCACGCCCCAACGGACGCATCGGACTACTGGAACGCCACCTATACCCAAAACGGCCTGTCCATCACGGCAGAGGGCAAATACGACCTGGACCCTGGGGAAGAGAAAAACATCGGGCTGTGCGTGCAGGGCTTTGACAGCGACGAGGACAGCATCTACTACCCCATCGACAACTGCCCCCATACGCCCAATACCGACCAGAACGACAGCGACGGTAACGGTATCGGAGACGCCTGCGAAACCCTCTAGGCGGCGGTGGTCTCCTTAAAGCGTATCTCAAACACCACCCCGTCCCCTTCGTTATGAAACCGGATGTTCCCGCCCATATTGCGCTCGATAATCATCTTGGTCATATAGAGCCCGATCCCCGTCCCTTGTGAGCTGAACTTGGTGC
>QKHD01000102.1 GCA_003250175.1 Helicobacteraceae bacterium | reverse complement strand
AGGTAGATGTTTTGCACGCCCAGGCTAAACAGCGCCAGCAGAATGATGACGGCCTTTTGCTCCATCCAGCTGAGCACGATAGAGACGGGCAGGTCGTTGATGGGGGTGTTGAGCGCCTGGCTGACCGCTTTGGCGATCTCCACAGCGCCGTTGGAGTCGTTGCACTGGCCCAGGTCCAGGTAGCGGGGGATCTGGGTGCCGGGGACGTTGCCAAAGTCGATGTCGTTAAAGCGGAACTTGCCGCAGCTGGAGGTGATAATCACGCAGTCTTTTGGAAGGCTCTCGGCCAGCTCGCGGTAGTAGTTGCCCGCTTTGCCCGGGGCGTCGCATCCGGCGATAACAAAAAACTGGCGAATTTTGCCGCTGCCGACGGCTTCGAGAATCTGGGGTGCCAGGGTTAGGATTGTCTTGTAGTGGTGGCCGGTCATGAGGCTCAGGCCATCTTCCATGACGGTGTCTTCGCACTGCAGGGTCTTGGCAATCAGCGGGCCGAAGTCGTCGTTCTCAATCTGCGTGCCGCCCTCGATGCCCACGATCTTGTAGGTAAAGACACGGTCGACATAATCAGCCCCCTTTTTGGGCGGGACGATGCAGTTGGTGTTGACGACGAAGGTGCCTTTAAACCGCTGCATCAGCTCCGCCTGGTCGAACCACGCCTTGCCGACGTTGCCTTTTAGGTGCGGGTATTTGCGCAGTTGGGGATAGCCGTGGGCGGGGAGCATTTCGGAGTGGGTGTAGACGTTGATCCCCTTGCCTTCGGTCGCTCTGAGGAGCTTTTCCATCATCTCCAGGTTATGGCCGCTGACCAGGATCGCCTTGCCCTCGACGGTGTTTTGCGGCACGCTGACGGGGGTCGGGATACCGAACTTGCCCGTGTGGGCGTTGGAGAGTTTGTCCATGACTTCCACGCCGGCGCTGCCCACTTTCATCAGCTGGGCGATGTGGTCGTTAAAGTTGAAGTTGACGTTGGTGAGGGTGAAGTAGAGGGTTTCGCTCATGACGTCGTCGACATTTTTGGTCTGCTCCGGAGCCAGTTCGTTCAGGTGCTCGCGGTACGCGCTCAGGCCCTTGAGGCCGAAGACCATGATGTCCTGAAGGCGGGAGAGGTTTTCATCTTTGCCGCAGGTGCCGACCGTGGCGCCGGTGGAGCCGCATCCGTTTGGGGTACTCATCTCGCATTGGTAGCAAAACATACTCATTATTATCATCCTTGAAAAGTTATTGTGAAGGGGGATGATAGTGAGTCCGGAGTGTTCGCGTCATTGATTTATATCAACAATATCTCCGGAGCGCCTTTTTATCGTGGATGACGATGGTGCGTTTCTCCACGGAGAGGATGTTTTCGTTTTTCAGCCGGGTGATGTTGCGTGAGAGCGTCTCCGGCGTGATGTTGAGAATGGCGGCGATTTTGCGCTGGGAGATCTCCGGAAGGTGGGCTTCGTTTTCGCACAAAAAATGGCAGATGCGGCTGAGGCTGTCCATGGTGAGGTTGGTGTTGATCACCTCCTGGAGGTTCTTGACCTTGTTGCTAAGCGAATAGATGAGCTTCATCCCGATATCCGGATTGCGCAAAAAACGCTTTTCAAACTCGGCGTAGTCGATCTCCAGCAGGGTCGATTCCGTCTCGCACACGGCGGTGGCGGGGAAGGGGATGCGCTGCATGTGGGCCGTCTCGGCGATGAGCGTCTGGGGGCGGAAAAAGTGCAGGATCACCTCGTTGCCCTTGGGGTCGGTTTTGTAGACCTTGACGATACCGTCGAGG
>QKHD01000391.1 GCA_003250175.1 Helicobacteraceae bacterium | reverse complement strand
AGACTTTGCGGAAACAGCATGGGCAGACAATAGACAGTGACGCTTTTATTTGGGTCCACCGAATTAATTGCGGCAACTCTAGGCAGAGTATGTACCCGTTTGTCACGTTTACAAATTCCTATAGTGTTGAAGTTGATGGAAAAAGGGTAAGAAACGAAATCCAATTTCAGGACGGAAATATCGGTTATTATCTTTTTGGTGACATCATATTAAAAATGACTTTTGACAATATGCTTCGCTCAATTTGGCTGGCAGTGCAAGGTCCAGAGGGGGCCCTGCTTAGTCGAAATCATCCATAATACTCGCCGCTTCTCTCAGGCGGTCTTCGTCAAAGTGCGTATAAATGCGCGAGGTGTTGAGGCTGGCGTGGCCCAGGGCTTCCTGGACGAGCACCAGGTCTTTTTTTCGGCGGTAGAGCAGGGTGGCGAAGGTGTGGCGCAGCATGTGGGCGCCGTTTTTCTCCTTGCGGATGCCCTGGGAGATGAGGATGTTTTCCACCATACGGCTCACGTAGGCCTGGGTCAGCGCCTTGCCTTTGCGGTTGCAAAAGAGCAGGTCGGTGTCGTATTTGCGCTTTTCCGCCAGCCATTCGGTCAGGTAGCGGTTGACATGCTCGGCCTTGATCATGACGACGCGGTGTTTGTTGCCCTTGCCCAGAATCCGGAGCATGTAGACGTCGTTTTCGGGGATAATGTCGCGCACCTTGAGGCTCAGGGCTTCGCCGACCCGGATGCCCGTGTAGAGGATCATCTTAATCATAAGGCGGTTTCTCGCCTGCAGGTCGATCTGGAAAGGGTAGGTCTCTATGCCTTCTAAAAAGCGGCTGATCTCCTCTTCGGTCATGTAGACGGGCAGCTTCTGACCGCTTTGGCCCCTAAGGCCGCCCCAGTTTTTTAGCTCGATTCTAAAGAGGTGGGAGCGGCCGTCGTTGTCCTGGTTTTGTTTGTCGATGTAGCCGAAAAAACCGATCATGGCGATGCGCCAGTTTTTCTTGCTGGCGTCGCTCAGCCCGCCCGTTTCGGAGGCGAGGAAGTCGCTGATCATTTCTTCGTCGATCTCTTTCATGGAGGCGAGGCCGAGCTGCGTAAAATGGCCGTAGAGGCTCTCTAGGGGTTTATGATAGGTGTTGATCCCCAAAAGTCCCGCATTTCGGGCGTCTTTGGCGCACTGGGAGAGTTCGTCGATGGAGGCGACGCCGTGATTGAGGCGCTGGATGACGGAGGCGAGTTTGGCCTTCTCCTTGACCTGGCGGTTGGAGAGCGTATTGAGTTTGCTGCGCACGAAGCGCTCGATCCAAAAGAGCAAGGTGTCATTAAACGAAGATTTGAAATCCAGGGGATACTGCATGGGCCTCTCCGGAGCAAGAATGTTATTTTGTATTGAAAACTGTAATTTTCAAAGTTTCTTTTTTATTCTATACTCCGGAGGCTGAAACCGGCCTTGGTCCACGCCTCCCCGACCGGCTGCCCTTTGCTCTTTTAGATGCTCGGCAGCGGTTCGCTGTAGAAATACCCCTGGGAATAATCGATCTGCATCTCCTTGACCTTGGCGGCCACGGCTTCGTTGTGGACAAACTCCGCTACGACCTTGGCTCCGATATTGTGGGCAAAGCGCGTAATGGTATCCGCTACCTGAAAACTGCGTTCGCTGGAATCAAGCGCGTGTATGTAGCTGCCGTCGATTTTAATAATATCCACGTCGATCTCCATCAGGCGGTGAAAATTGGAGAGTTCGCTGCCAAAGTCGTCCAGGGCGATCTTAAA
>QKHD01000278.1 GCA_003250175.1 Helicobacteraceae bacterium | reverse complement strand
GTCCGATATCTTTTTAGTCACGGGGCCGGTGACCTACCGTTCGCGCGAACGCCTAGTCGAGCTCTACGCCCAGATGCCCGAGCCCAAGGTCGTGGTGGCCGTAGGGTCGTGCACCTGCACGGGCGGGGTGTTTCGGGATATGTACAATGTCGAAGACGGGATCGACCGCTACATCCCCGTGGATGTCTATGTACCCGGCTGCGCCGCCACTCCGGAGCAGATCATTGACGGTGTGGTGCTGGGCCTGGCAGCCCTGGAAGAGAAGAGCAAGGCGGTGGAAAGCCCGCTTAAACTCATGGGCCGCCTCATCAAAACGGCCCTGGGGCTAAACCGCCGCACGATGGCGGAGAAACTCTTTAAGGAGACGGGCGAATGACCTACACCCCAACGACACTAAAGACGCTGCTGCAGGATATCGGCGCTTTTTACGATCCCGCCAAGCACCACTACATCACCCTGAACGGTATTGACCTGGGGGAGGGCAAGCTGGAGCTGCAATGGATTTTCAGCACCTACGGCGAAGTCGATGCCTTGCAGGTCTTTCATCTGGTGACGGACTTTACGACCCCCATCCCTTCCGTGGTGCCGCTGATCCCGTCGGCCTATATGTCGGAGATGGAGGTGGTGGACCTCTTTGGCGTGGCGGTGGGCGATCAGCCCAAGGGGCTCTATCTCGACCCCGATTCCCGCCCCAATCCCCTAAGGAAAGAGTCATGAAAAAGACGGTCAATATCCCCCTAGGCTCCCAGCATATCTCCCTTCTGGAGCCGATACGGTTTCAGTTTACCTGCGAGAACGAGACCATTGTGGGTGTGGATGCCGACGTGGGGTTTGTCCACCGCGGGGTGGAGCGGGCCTGCACGGAGAAGTTCGAATTCAAACAGGTCGGCTACGTGGTGGCACGGGTCTGCGGGCTATGCGCCATTACCCACTCCCTGGGCTACACCCTGGCGGTGGAACAGCTGCTGGGTTTCGAGGCGGGGGAGCGCATCCGCTACCTGCGGATGCTCATGGTGGAGCTGGACCGTATCCATTCGCACCTGCTCTGCCTCTCGCATACGGCGGAAAATGCCGGGTTCGAGGCGCTCTTTATGCAGACCATGGCGGAACGCGAGCTGGTGATGGAGGTGCAGGAGGCCATCAGCGGCAACCGGGTGCAGTTTGACTACATCGCCATCGGCGGGGTCAACCGCGACCTGACTCCGGAGGCGGCCGCACTGCTGGAGACAAACCTGAGCCTTCTGGCGGAAAAGATGGAAGCCCTCAAGGCGCTCTTTCTAAATAACTGGAGCCTCTCGCTCAAATACAAGGGAATCGGTACCCTGAGCCTGGAAGATGCCCGGCTTTATAACGCCCTGGGGCCGTTGGCCAGAGCCAGCGGGCTGGCCACGGATGTCCGGAGCGAAACGGGCTATTTCCCCTACGCCCAGCTAGGCTACGAGATGGTTATGGAGCGCTCCGGAGATATTCACGCCCGCAACCTGGTGCGCCTGCGGGAGATCGAAAACTCCATCCAAATGTGCCGCAATATCGCCGCCAACCTTCCGGAGGGCGAGTGGATGCAAAAGGCCAAGGGCAAGCCGACGGGCGAAGCGATGGTGCGGGTCGAAGCACCACGGGGCGAGCTCTTTTATCTGGTGCGGGGCAACGGCGGCAATCTGCTCGAACGCGTCCGGATCAAGACCCCGACCTTCTCCGGAATCCCCGCCATGGTGCAGGTTTTCAAGGGAAGCCAATACGCCGATGCTCCGGCGATTCTGGCC
>QKHD01000244.1 GCA_003250175.1 Helicobacteraceae bacterium | reverse complement strand
CGCATCGTCCACGCGGTCTTTTTTCTCTTTCATTTCGGTCTCGGTTGCTGCACCGACTTTGATCACCGCAACGCCGCCGGTCAGTTTGGCCAGACGCTCTTGCAGTTTTTCACGGTCATAATCGGAGCTGGTTTCGCTGATCTGGGCGCGGATCTGGCTGATTCGGCCTTCAACGGCACCCTTGTCGCCTCTGCCGCCGACGATGGTGGTGTTCTCTTTTTCGATCACCACGCGGGCTGCCTGACCCAGATTTTGCAGGGTTGCGCCTTCCATCGTGGCACCGATCTCTTCGCTGATCACGCTGCCGCCGGTAAGAATCGCGATATCCTGAAGCATCGCTTTGCGTCGGTCGCCAAAGCCCGGAGCTTTAACGGCTGCAATGTGCAGAACGCCGCGCAGTTTGTTGACAACCAGCGTCGCCAGGGCTTCGCCTTCGATATCTTCGGCTACGATGATCAGCGGTTTGCCGGTCTGGTTGATCTGCTCAAGAATCGGCAGAAGCTCTTTCATGCTGCCGATTTTTTTATCGACCAGCAGGATGTAGGGGTTGTCGTACTCGGCGATCATCTTTTCGGAGTTGGTCACGAAGTAGGGGGAGAGGTAACCGCGGTCAAACTGCATCCCTTCGACGACGTCGAGTTCGTCGTTGATCCCTTTGGCTTCTTCAACGGTGATAACGCCGTCTTTGCCGACCTTGTCCATCGCTTCGGCGATCAGGTCACCGATCTTGGAGTCGGAGTTGGCGGAGATGGTCGCTACCTGCGCGATCTCTTTTTTGTCTTTGACGACCTTGCTCATTTTGTGCAGTTCGGCGATGATCGCTTCGGCCGCTTTGTCCATACCGCGTTTGACTTCGATGGGGTTGGCACCGGCAGTGATGTTGCGCAGGCCCTCTTTAAAGATGGCATGGGCCAGAACGGTTGCGGTGGTCGTACCGTCACCCGCTTCGTCGGCGGTTTTGGAGGCGACCTCTTTAACGAGGGCGGCGCCCATGTTTTCGATTACGTCTTCCAGCTCGATCTCTTTGGCTACGGAGACACCGTCTTTGGTGATGTGGGGAGCACCGAAGCTCTTTTGGATCAGGACGTTGCGTCCGCGTGGTCCCATGGTGACTTTGACAGCGTCTGCCAGTTTTTGTACGCCGTTGTAGAGTTTGTTGCGTGCGTCGTCGGAAAAGTGAATTTGTTTTGCCATGGTGTCGCTCCTTACTTGATCACTTTGACGAGAATCTCGTCATTTTTTTCGCTGTTGTTCAGCACAACGTACTCTTTGCCGCCCAGCATGATGTCGGTACCGGCATATTTGCCGAAAAGCACCACGTCGCCCACGGCGATCTCGCCGCGTGCTTCTACGGCTTTGCTCACGGCTACGACCGTACCTTCGGTCTGTTTTTCAGCCGCAGCGTTGTCCGGGATGATAATACCGGAAGCAGTGGTTTTCGCTTCCTCTTTTCGTTCTACAATGACTCGTTCACCCAGAGGTTTGAAGTTCATTTGGTTCCCCTTTTGCGTATTAAAATGTTAATGATGTGATAAGTTTAGCACTCTAATACTTAGATTGCTAAGGCAATTATACAGCTTTTAGTCTTTCATTGTCAAGGTTGAAAAAAGATGACAAAATGAAAGCTTTTAAAAGCACCGCAATGATTCTGCCTGTATAATGCCCGAAATCAAATTATAGATAGCGGGTGCGGTCATGATCGAACGGGTGCTGATTAAGGGAAATCTTACCATTGAGAAAGCGGAGCTGGAGCTTTCCAAAGGGCTGATGGTCTTCTCCGGAGCCTCCGGAGCGGGAAAATCGGTATTGATGCAGTCCATTTTGGCGCTGTTCGGTATGGGCGAAGCCCAGGCCGACACGGCGGAGGCGATCTTAAAAAACTTCGACCTTCCGGAGGACTTTGACGACGAGGACGAGGTGATACTTAAACAGGTCAAAAAGGAGAAGGTCCGCTATTTTCTCAACGGACAGAATGTCAGCAAAACCCGCCTCAAGGAACTAAGCGACGGCTACCTCTTTCACCTTAACCACAAAAACCTCAGCGAGTTTGACCAGAGCAACCTGATCGCCCTGGTCGACAGCGCCGTCGCACCCAACGAAAAGGGCTACGACAAGCTGCTGGAGAGCTACCGCACCCAGGAAAAAGCGCTCCGGAGCAAGACCAGAGAGCTGGCCGAGCTGATCGATCAGGAAAAACGGATCGAAGATCTCAAGGACTTTGCCCGATTTGAGATCGGCCGAATCGACGAGATCGCCCCCAAACCGGGGGAAGATGCCGAGTTGATGCGGATTAAAAAACTGCTCTCAAAAAAGGAAAAGATCGAAGCGGCCGCCGCGCGGGCCGAGGAGATTTTTGCCTTTGAAGGGGCGGTGAACGAGCTGTACGATCTGCTGGGCGAAGACTCCGGAGCCTTCAGCGAAGCGATGAACGACGTGCGCGGCGTGATCGAAAATGCCCGTGAATCCGCCGAAGAGCTCGAAGAGGTTGATATCGAATCGGTTCTGGACCGTATCGAAAAGATCGCCGACCTGACCAAACGCTACGGCTCCATCGAAGAGACCATCGCCCACCGGGAGAAAAAGAAGCAGGAGCTCGCCGGCTACGAAGACCTGGAGAGTAACAAACACACCCTGGAAAAAGAGCTCAAGGTACTGGACGCCGAAGTCGGGCGGTTGGCTGCTGAGCTAAGCGCCAAGCGGGCCAAGCACATCGGCAAACTGGAAAAGGTGCTCAACGAATACCTGAGCATGCTCTACATGTCCAAGGCGACCGTCGCACTCAAACCCAAAGAGCTGGATCAAAGCGGCGGCGACCTGGTAGCGATCACCTCCGGAGCGACGGAGGTCTTTAACCTCTCCGCCGGGGAGTTTAACCGGATGCGTCTGGCGCTGCTGGCAGTGAAGGTCAAGTTTAACACCGCCTCCAACACCCAGGTGCTTTTCCTCGACGAGATCGACGCCAACCTCTCCGGAGAAGAGTCCGCCAGTGTGGCCAACGTGCTGAAGTTTTTGGCTGAACGGTTCCAGGTTTTTGCCATTTCGCACCAGGCGCAGCTGAGCAGCAAGGCGGACCGCCACTTTCTGGTGCAGAAGAAAAATGACAAAACGGCCATCAAAGAGCTGAGCCTGGATGAGCGTATCGGCGAGATCGCCCGGATCATCAGCGGCGAAGAGATTACCCCCGAAGCGCTGGAGTACGCCAAACGCCTTTTTTAAACGTTGCGTTAATCCTATTTGTGTTACAACTATGCCTAAGTACAAGTATGGAACGGCATAGATGAAACGACTGTTTATCCAGATGCTATCGGGACTATTGGTTGCAACGATAGTGATCTTTCTTTATTTCTTCCTTCCAAAAGATGTCAAGCTGCTCGATGACCGTCTGCGGGATTATATGTTCATGGTGCGTGGACCGATTCCGACCCAAAACCAGGTGGTTATCGTTGACATCGACGAGAAGAGTCTGCAACAGATGGGCCAATGGCCCTGGCCGAGAAAGAAGTTTGCCCAGGTGCTCAACAACCTTAACGAGGCGGGTGCCGGGATTATCGGGCTTGATATTGTCTTCGCCGAAGAGGACAACGCCAACCCTGTCAAGGTTCTGGGCGAGCTGGGTTATGACACCACCGGCGTGGAAGATTACGACGCCATGGTCTCCGAGGCGATCTTAAACACCCCTACGGTACCTGGGATTATCTTCAAACTGACCGAAGAGAATCCGGAGAACGAGTCGTACAAGATGTTCTTTATCGATGCGATCTTCCAGTACACGGACATCTCCACGGAACCGGGCTGCTGCCACGATACGATCACGGAAAAAGTTGATGCGGTCGAGCAGTTTGGTCAGTTGGAGAGCGTCGAGGAGTTTGCTCCGGCCCCCATGGAGGAGGTGGCTCCGCAGGTCAGCCAGGAAGAGCTGGCCGATTTTGACCCCTTCCAGAATAAAAACGTCAACCGTTTTGACCTGACCCTGGCCAAGGATACGGTCTCCAACATCGCCAAGATTCAAGGCCAGATCGACAGTTTCGGCTTTTTTAACTCCTTCCCCGATGAAGACGGAATTGTGCGCCGGGTACCGCTGGCCATGAACTACAAAGACTTCCCCTATCCGTCGCTCTCCTTGGAGATGCTGCGCCGGGCCAAGGGGAGCAACATGGTCGAGTTCCTCTACTCCAAAGAGTTCGGGATGGAGTATTTCCGGATCATCCAGGATATAGACGGGGGTAAAAAGACGCTGACGGAGTATATTCCCGTGGACCCCACGGGACAGTTTATCGTCAACTTTCGCGGGCCGTCGTACACCTTTCCCTATATTCCCGCCGTGGATATCTACAACAAGGATTTCGATCCGGAGCGGATTCGCGGCAAGTATGTGCTGATCGGTACGTCCGCCCAGGGTCTGTTGGATTTGCGGGCGATGCCCTATGAGGCGATCTATCCGGGGGTGGAGATTCACGCCAATATTATCGACAACGTTCTGGCCAAGGATTTCTTCCGCAAGCCGACTTGGAGCGTGCTGCTCGATGTGGTGCTGATCCTGGTGATCGCCGTGAGTCTGGCGGCCATTTTGGGCTTTACGGGGGCCTTTACCTCGCTGGTGGTGGTAGGGCTCTATTTTGCGGGGCTCTTTAGTATGAACTACTACCTGCTCTTTAAGATGGGGCTTATTACCAATATCTTTTTCCCCATCGTGCTCACGGTCACGCTGGTCTATATTCTCTCCAACGTTCTCAACTACTTCCTGGAGACGAAGCAGAAAAACATGATCAAGGGCAAGTTCGCCTCCAAGGTCTCCCCGGCGGTTATGGAAGAGATCCTCAAAAATGCCGATCAGAATGTGTTGGCGGAAGAAGAGCGGGAGATTACGGTCTTCTTCTCCGATGTGCGAAACTTTACCAATATCTCTGAAGCCATGGGCAACCCGAAGCGCCTGATCGAGTTTATGAACGCCTACATGGACCCCATGACGGAGATTATCGTCAAGTCCAACGGTACGGTGGATAAGTTTATCGGGGATGCGATCATGGCCTACTGGAATGCCCCGCAGCACGTGGATGATCACGCCGACCGCGCCCTTTCCGCCACGCTCGATCAGCTCCATGCCCTCAAACCTCTAAACGAAAAATTGCGTCAAGATCCACGTTTTGCCAATGTGGTGACAATGGCCGACGAGATGGGCAAACCGATTATCGACATCGGGATCGGTCTAAATACCGGGGTGGCGATTGTCGGCGAGATGGGCTCCACCGGGCGCTCGGACTACACTGTCATCGGCGACCCGATCAACCTTGGGTCGCGTTTGGAATCACTCTGCAAGTATTACAACTCCCACTGTAATATCTCCTCCTTTACCAAGGCGCAACTCACCGGAAGTTACATCTTCCGCTATCTCGACATGGTAACGGTCAAGGGAAAACACGAGCCGGTGGAGATCTGGCAGGTCATCGACTACGAAAAGCCGCCGCAAAACGATACGCTTTATGATGTGAGCCGCGAGCGGCTCGATGACGAACTGGCCCGTTACAACGAGGCGATCATTCTTTACAAAGATTCCCGTTTTGCGGATGCCCTCCCGCTCTTTAAGGAGCTGGAAGCCCGCCCGGATAAGACCAATCAGGCGATCTACAAAATCTACATTGAGCGATGCGAGCACTATATCGCTGAGCCTCCGGAGCACTTCAACGGTGTCTTCGTGCATACGTCCAAAGGGTGAAACACCATGTCGACGATCAAGTTTCTAGGCGCTTACGGCGGCCGCGGGTCGGGGCAGAATACGACCTGCGTGCAGCTGAGCGAGCGCGTCACCATCGATGCGGGCAATATCCTCAACCCTCTGGGGGAAGATGCCAATACTATCGACCATATTTTTCTCTCCCACTGCCATCTTGACCATATCATCGATATTCCCTTTCTGATTGATGCCTTTTTTGTCCGACGCAAGGCACCTTTGAATATCTATGCGCTTCCGGAGACCATCGCGTCACTCAAACAGCATATACTCAACTGGAACATCTGGCCCAATTTCAACGACATCGATCTCATCGGCCAGAAGGAGAAATCGATCCAATTCGTACCGATCACATGCGGGGAGACATACCGCGTGGATGGCCTCAGTCTCAAGCCCGTCGCCACCAACCACACCGTGCCCAGCTGCGGCTACGTGGTGGAGAAGGAGGGCAAAAAGGCGCTGCTTACTTTGGATACTCATGTGTGTGATACCGTTTGGGAAGAGATAAACCGTGATTGTGATATAAATACGCTCGTTATTGAGGTCTCTTTCCCGTCGCGCATGGCCAAGCTGGCGGAGGCCAGCCGTCACATGACGCCGCTGTTTTTACAAGACGAGCTCAAAAAAATTACGCGAGAGGAACCGCTCTGCATCTACGTCAACCACATGAAACCCGATCTTGTCGACGAGATTCGACGGGAGCTTCAGGAACTGGACCTTCCGGTCGTAATGCTGCACGACGGCTACACCATCACCCTGTGAAAATTGCCATCGTCAAACTCTCCGCCATGGGCGACATTATTCATGCCGCCGTGGTGCTCCAATTTATCAAACATGCCTACCCTGACGCCACCATCGACTGGTTCGCCGACGAAGCCTTTGCCGGGATTCTGGCGGGCAATCCCGACCTGAATGCCGTCCATGCGGTGCCCCTGAAAAAAGTCAAAAAAAGCCGCTCCATTTCTGCGCTCATGCAGATGATCAAAAGCCTCAAGGCCCTGGGGCCTTATGATCATGTCATCGACATGCAGGGCCTTATTAAATCCGCCCTCATCGCCCGTCTGCTTGGCGGCAATGTGCACGGGTTTGACAAGTTTTCCACCAGAGAGAAGGCGGCCACCTGGTTTTATCGCCACACCTACGCGGTGGATTACAATATGAATGTCATCAAGCGGGGCGCCTCCCTCGTCTCCCAGGCCCTGGAAATTTCCATTGACGACGATGCGTTGCAAAACAAAGCGCCCTTTTTATTCGGCAACATGAGTGACAAGGTGACGGAAACGCCGCTGCTCATCGTTGCCGGAGCCTCCTGGCCGACTAAAATCTACCCGGCGGAAAAACTGGCCGCAGTCATTGACGGACTGGGACAAAAGGCCATCATCACCTGGGGTAACGCAGCGGAAGAGGGCATTGCCGATACCATCAGCTCCCTGACGCCTCTGGCTAACAAAGCGCCCAGACTGAGCCTTCCGGAGCTGATTGCCCAGATCGGGTGTGCGGGTCTGGTGATCGGCGGCGATACGGGGCCGACCCATATCGCCTGGGCGCTTGGCAAGCCCTCGGTTACCATCTACGGCCCGACCCCCAGCTTCCGCAATACCCTGGAAACCCCGGTCAACAAAACGGTGGACACAGGTAAAACAATCGATCCCAGCCGCCTCAACCGACAC
>QKHD01000366.1 GCA_003250175.1 Helicobacteraceae bacterium | reverse complement strand
GGTCAGCATAAATGAGCGGATTACCCGATTGTCCGTGTCCAGCATCACCGCTTTTTTGGCCGTATTGACCTTGAGAAAATCGATCTCTTTGATGGGGAGTTGTTTAAAGAGGTAGGAGTAGCGGCGGTTGCTGTCTTCGTCCTGTTGCTGGTAGACCTTGATGGGAAAGTGCCAGTCCACGCGCTTGTTAATGGGCTGGCTGACCTCTTCGACAGTGCCGTCGAGCTTTTGATGGACGATCTTTACCTCTTTTAGGATTCTAGAAGAGGGGGGCAAATAGAGATCGGTTTCGGAAAAATAATCGACTTTTTGGGTCTGGTTATTGGTAACCGTCTCAATATCCATGGTGGGAAGAAAGGGGTTCAGGCGGGCGAAGAGTGCCGTGGCGGTACAGAAAAAAATGACTCCTCGCATTACTCCCCTTCTATAATCTGAATCTCGAAATACTCTTTCTGTAATTCGGCATTTTTGAGATTTAGTTTATCCACCATGCTCTCGAGCTCCGTGCGCTCTTCCTGCAGGGCAAGAAGATCGAGGAGGTTATTGGTACCGTAGAGGATGTTGCCGATATAAAAGCCGAGCCCCAAAACAAACATGATAAAAATCATCTGCCGCTTGGTAAAGGGGAAGTCCTTTTTGACTTCAATTATCCCCAGCTCTTCTTTTATATCGTTCATGGCTTACTTTTTAAAAAGGCTTGCACCCAGGTAGTCGCTGTCATTCAGCTCGCGCTCGATCTCCAGCAGACGGTTGTACTTCGCGGTTCGCTCACCGCGGGCGGTAGAACCGGTTTTGATCTCGCCACAGTTCAGGGCTACGGCAAAATCGGCGATAAAGGCGTCTTCGCTCTCGCCGCTTCGGTGGCTCATGACGGTTTTGTAACCGTTGCGCTGGGCCAGACGAACGGTTCGCATGGTCTCGGTCACGCTGCCAATCTGGTTTGGCTTGATCAAAATGGCATTGGCGATCTTCTTGGCAATCCCTTCGGCCAGGATTTTTTCGTTGGTAACGAAGAGGTCGTCACCCACTAGCTGACACTTGTCGCCGATGATTTCGGTCAGGTATTTCCACCCGTCCCAGTCATCTTCGCTCAGGCCGTCTTCAATGGAGACGATGGGGTATTTGGCCACCATACTGGCGAGGTAATCCGCCATCTCTTTGCTGGAAAGCACACGGTTTTCGGAGTCCAGCTTGTAGCCGCCGTCCGTTACCAGTTCACTCGCCGCGACGTCCAGAGCGATACCGATCTGTTTTCCGGGCTCATAACCGGCATCTTTTACCGCCTGGATGATCACTTCGATCGGCTCTTCGTTGTTGGAAAGGTTAGGGGCAAAACCGCCCTCGTCACCCTTGGCGGTGGATTCGCCACGCTTGTCCAGGTTCTTGGACAGGGTGTGGAAAATCTCCGCAGATGCGGCCAGGGCATCGGCGAAGTTGTCAAAGCCCACGGGCATGATCATGTACTCTTGAAAGTCGATGCTGTTGTTGGCGTGCTCGCCGCCGTTGATGATATTGAGCATCGGGACGGGCAGGATGCTCGCGTTGGCACCGCCGAGGTAGCGGTAAAGGGGCATCCGGAGGCTTTTGGCCGCAGCACGGGCCAGGGCCATGGAAACACCTAAAACGGCGTTGGCACCCAGCTTGGAGTAGTTGTCCGTACCGTCGAGCTTTTTCATCAGGGCATCCAGTCCCGCCTGGTCAAACGGGGAGAGTCCCACCAGTTCGTCGGCGATGACGGTGTTGACGTTTTCACACGCCTTGAGG
>QKHD01000184.1 GCA_003250175.1 Helicobacteraceae bacterium | reverse complement strand
AGAACTCTTTGGAGAATGTTGTACTTTTCAGACTGGCCAGGATGGCACGATCGTCGATTTCGCACCCAAACCCGTTGGTTGTTCCCTTTAGAAGAACCCCTGTACGATTTTCCACGGTTAACGGTTTGCTTATCAGCGGTAGTCTCCGGAACCGCACCTAGGCATATCGCAATCTGGGAGTAGTTTTTACCCCCTGCATTTTTTTACAATGCATTCTGTTTTGAAAAGGAGTATCTTTGGAAAGTCTAAAAGAGAGCTATATCACCAGCGTCTATCGGGTCATCGACCATATCGAACGTCACTACGACGAACCCCTTAGCCTGGAATCGCTTGCTGTGATTGCGGGATTTTCCAAATACCACTTTCACCGTATCTTCAAATCCATCGTCGGGGAAACCGTCGCCGAGTATATTCGCAGAGTCCGTATGCAGAGCACCCCTCTGAAGCTCAAAACCCGCGCGCCGATCACCCAGATCGCTTTGGATAGCGGATATGAGACCAACGCCTCCTTTTCAAAAGCATTTAAAAAACACTTCGGCATGACCCCAAAGGCCTTTGCCCAAAGGGTGCGAAGAAAAAAAGGAGCACGTATGCTAACCCCTCACTACGTCACCATTGACCCCGTCAATGTACTCTACGTCAGAAAAACAGGTAACTACTACGAATCCACGGCCAGCGCCTGGAACGTCCTGGTAAGCTACGCCGAAAAACACCAACTCTTCGGTAAAGTGGCCGACCGCTACGGCATCGCCTATGATAATCCGGACAATACGGAAGAGAATCAACTGCGTTACGACGCCTGTTTCAGCCTGAAGGACAATGTTCCCCTCCAACCGGAAGGCGAGGTCTGCGAGAAAAGGATTGAAGGCGGCGCCTACGCCCGATTTCTCCACAAGGGCTCTTACGAAACCCTGGATAAAACCTATACCCAAATCGGTGACTGGATGGTGGAGAGCGGCGTAAAACTTCGAAACCAGCCTGTCTTCCAGAAGTATCTTGACCTTGATCCGCGTGGCGTTAAACCCGATGCGCTTCAGACTGAAATTTACGTGCCCATCGAATAGGTTTTATTTAACGGGCAGCTCATATTTCAGCTTTTTGCCGCCCGTCACCTCAAACCCGTTAGCCAGATAAAAATCAAAACTTCGCTGAAACTGGGGAAGGGGCGGGGTGGTCAACTCGACCCGCGACATCCCTTCCGCTTCTCCCCGGGCCTGAACCTTCCCCAGCAGTACCTTCCCGATACTTTTCGACCGCTGCTCCGGAGTGACATAGAGCTCTGTAACCGTAAAGTACGATCCGCCCGCATAGAGGGCAAAACTCTTGTAAAAGGTGACAAACCCCACCACCTTCTCGTCTTCCAAGGCACAAAAGCCGAAAAAGCTTTTATCCAGTTCCTCATGAACAAGCCGCGTAATCTGTTCGGTGTCGGTGTTGATTTTTGCTCCGGTCAGGCTCTGAATCTCCTCGCCGAAATCCTTGAGCAGGTACGCAATCTGCTCGGCATGCTTGTGCTCCATCGCACCATAATCCACCATGGAATCTCCTTGGATTTTGCTGGTATCAGTATATCCAAGAGAGTTGAGCTTTTACCGGGATCGCCCTTTTAACGCCAGGAGCTGAAGATCATATGATCCGGAGCTTTTTTGGCGCATTTTTTGAGCGAGGTCATCAGGGTGGCGATGTCGTCTTCGTCGATCTTGCCCTTGAGTCGGTCAAAATCCACGGTCAGCGACGCGGCGCTGACACTAAGGAGCGGAAAGCG
>QKHD01000183.1 GCA_003250175.1 Helicobacteraceae bacterium | reverse complement strand
CTTGTGCAGCACGCTGATTACATCGGCACGGCCCACGCCGTAGCCCACGCGCATCCCGCCCAGGCCGTACGCCTTGGAGAAGGTTCCCGTATAGAGCACATTGGTGTAGCGTTCGATCAGCTCTCTAGCCGTCACTTCATAGGTTTTGTCCTTGGCCGCCGCATACTCCATATAGGCGCCGTCGATAATCACCAGCGTCTCCGGAGCGATACCGTCCAAAAAAGCCAGCAGATCATCACGCAGCAGCGCTTCGCCGGTGGGGTTGTTGGGGGTGCAGATGAAGATCAACTTGGGCTTGTGTGCCTGGTACAGCGCCGTAAACTGGGCCAGGTCGTGATGGATGGAGTCGGTTTTAAGAATCGTCGCACCCGTCGCCTTGGCGTAGATTTCATACATGGCGAAGGTGACTTTGTTCATCAGAACCGACTCGTTTTCATTAAGCAGGGCATGCACGGCAAACTCCAACACCTGGTCGCTTCCGGAGCCGATAACGATGTTTTCACTTTTGACCCCGTTTTGCGCGGCCAGCGCCTCTTTGAGCTCGTAGTAGGAGTCGTCCGGATAGATGGACGCGTTGGCCGCCAGGTCGGCGATGCGCTTGACCACCTTGGGGCTGGCACCGTTGGGGTTCTCGTTGGAGGCGAGCTTGACAATCTGCTTGGGATCGATCCCGTACTCACGGACAACCAGTTCGATCGGTTTTCCCGCCTCATAACTCTTGATAGAATCCAGAACCTTGTTGAATTGCATGGGTTAAATACCTCTTACGTAACTGCCGAGCCACTTGATCTCAATGGCGTGGCTCTCATTCAAGACCGCTTTTACGGTCGCATCGTCATAGTGCCCTTCGAAATCGATATAAAACCAGGAGTTGAAATTATCCTCGCCCACCGCGGGCCGGGATTCGATTTTTAAGAGGTTGATCCCCTCGTCCCGGAAACGGTTCAAGAACTCCACCAGGCTGCCCTGGCGGTTTTTGAGCTTGACCAGAACGGTGCTTTTGTCATCCGGACTCTTCTCGTTTTTGAAGTCGCTGAGGATGATAAAGCGGGTGTGGTTGTTGGCCATGTCTTCGATGTTTTCGAAGAGTGTGGGCAGGTTGTAAAGCTTGGCGGCGATGTGGGAGCAGATCGCCGCACTCTGCGGATCCTTGGCCGCCATCTTGGCCGCCTTGGCGGTAGACTCGACGGGAATCTTCTCGACCTCGTCCAGACCGTGTTCGGCCAGGAAGTTGCGGCACTGCCCGAAGCCCTTGTCCTTGGAGTAGATGCGCTTGATATCCCGCAGGTTTTCGCACGATGTGGCAAAGGAGACGTGAATCGGGATCGTCAGCTCCGCGACGATCTTGATGTTGGACTCGCCCAGGTAGTCCAGGGTTTCGCCCACGATCCCGTCGCGGCTGTTTTCGATCGGCACGACACCGTATTTGGCCCGTTTGCTCTCCAGCGCCTTGAAGACCGCCTTGATGGAGTTCATGGGGAGGTAGTCGCTCATGGCGCCGAAACGGCTCTCCGCCGCCTGGTGGGTAAAGCTGCCTTCCGGTCCCAGATAGGCCACCTTCTCCGGAAGCTCCAGGTTACGGGCCACGGCGAAGATTTCCAGAAAAATGGCCTCGATTCCGGCGCGGGTCAGCAGCCCTTTGTTCTGGCTGTTGAGGCGTTCGATAATCGCCACTTCCCGCTCCGGACGGTAGATCGCCCCGCCGGTTTTGTGCTTGAACTCACCCACGGTTTTGACAATCTCCATGCGGCGGTTGAGCAGCTCC
>QKHD01000193.1 GCA_003250175.1 Helicobacteraceae bacterium | reverse complement strand
ATCTCCGTCTTTAAAAGCAAGGTTGCCGAAGTTTCCAAACTGCTAAACGGCGCCCTGGCCGGTCTGGTCGCCATCACCGCCGGCTGCGCGGTGGTCGATCCGGTCGGTGCCATGATGATCGGTGCGGGTGCCGGTGTGGTGGTCAATCTGGCCGAGTGGTTTTTGCTGCATGTACTGCGTATCGACGATCCCGTCGGTGCGGTTCCTGTCCACGGTGCCGCCGGTGCCTGGGGCACACTGGCATTGGCCCTTTTCGCTCCGGTGGCCAACCTGGGTGCGGGGAGCCACATGGGTCAGCTTTGGGTTCAGTTTGTGGGGGTTGCCGCGATCTTTATCTGGGCCACCATTATGGGCTTTATCCTTTTTTTCATTTTGAAGATGATCAACAAACTTCGCGTTCCGGAGCACTACGAGATCCGGGGTCTGAACGAAACCGAACACGGTGCCAAACAGTCTCTGCTCGATACCTTCGACGCCATGAACAAGATCGTTAAAGAGGGGGACTTCTCCTACAACGTCGATGTCGAGATCGGTACCGAAGCCGGTGATATCGCCCGGGTCTTTAACAACATGGTGGGCGAGCTGAAAAACATCTCCGATGTGGCCAGCCGCATCAGCGACGGTGACCTGACCGCCCGTTTCAGCCCCAAACACCCCAACGACCAGTTGGGCAACGCCATCCTTAAAATGGTGGAAAACCTCAACGATTTTGCGGGCAACCTCAAAACCAGCACCGCCAACATGGAAAAATCCCTGACCCTGCTGATGTCCAGCAATAAGGAACTGCAAGATGCCAACAGCCAGATCAGCAGCGGCGTCGAGCTGATCTCCACCAACGTCAGCGACACCAACGGTGCGGTCGAGACGGTCAACCGCCTGACTGCCGAGGGGATGGAGTCGCTCAATTTGGTGGTCACCAACATGCGTAATATTGACGAGATCATGAGCTCCTTTAACCACAACATTGAAGACCTCGATTCCAGCGTCAACAACATCAGTGAGATTTTGGGCACCATCAACGACATCGCCGACCAGACCAACCTGCTGGCCCTCAACGCTGCGATCGAAGCGGCCCGTGCCGGTGAGCACGGGCGCGGTTTTGCCGTCGTCGCCGACGAGGTGCGCAATCTCGCGGAAAAAACCCAGCATGCGATCAAAGATATTGAAAGCCGTATCGCCCTGCTACGCCAGAACAGCTCCCAGGCGGTGGAAAACTCCGGCCATATCGTGGAGAGCATCAGCGATGGCAGCGGTATTGTGGACAAAGCCAGCGGCGTCTTTAACACGATCCAGCAGGATATTCTGGGGGTCAAGAGCCGGATGAACAACATCAACGAAACCGTCTCCAAACAGCTGCAAACCAGCCATAAGGCCAATCACTCCGTCGAGAATATCGGTCAGGCTATCGGTGATATCTCCGGAGACATGGAGACCCTGCGCACTATCGTCTCCCGCTTTAAAACCAACTAATGCCCGTCGAAGACCTCCTGCTTAGCCTCCTGGCTCTGGGGGTCTTCTTTTACGGACTCCGGCTGCTGATCAAACGGCCTGAGTCCGATCTTTTCTTTTTTGATATCGAAGCCTTGGGTCAAAATCACCGCTTTCATTTTCCTAAAAACCTTCCCGCCGACACACGCCGCCAACTCGATGCACTTTTGTCCATCATCCATGAAAAACGCCAGCGTATTACCGAATCGCCCAGCGATCAAGAAGTAGAAGAGGCCTTTCGCCAGCTGCGTGACGCCCTTCGCATCATCGCCGACCTCATAC
>QKHD01000273.1 GCA_003250175.1 Helicobacteraceae bacterium | reverse complement strand
AGAGAAGTCAGCGACGAGCTGCTGATTCAAGTCGGCCACCGCATCGCCACCGTCTGCCGCCAGAATCGCTCCTGTCTGGATGTCTACCGTCTCAGCGGCGACATCTTTGCCGTTACCCTACACCACGACCATGCCCTCAGCCTGGCCGAAGTGGTCATCAGCAACATCCACAGCGCACCCTTTCAGCTCTTTGACGATTATGAGATCAACGTCTTTGTCACCATCGGGGCCGCAACGGGAACGGAGAATCTGCCCAGTAAAGCGGAACTCGCGCTTAGAGAAGCTAAAAACCGCAAGATCGATTTTCAGATCTATTCGGCCAATAATCTCATCGGCAAGCAGAACCATGAGAATATCCGCTGGATCAAGAAGATTCTCGATGCCATTGAAAACGACCGGATCGTCGCCTATTTCCAGCCCATCGTCAATATTGCCACCGGGAAAAAGGAGAAATACGAGTGCCTGATCCGTCTGATTGACAGCGAAGGCACGGTGCACTCTCCATACTATTTTATGGACATCGCCAAAAAATCCAAGCTCTACCCCAAACTGACCATGATCATGGTGCACAAATCCTTTGAGGCATTCCGGAGCCTGGATGCGGAGTTTTCCATCAATATCTCCTCCGAAGATATCCTCAACGAATCGGTCCGGAGCACCATCATGAAGGCACTGGAGAGCTTCCCCCATCCGGAGCGTGTGGTCTTTGAGCTGCTCGAATCGGACGGGATCGAGAACTACGAAGCCGTCATCCGCTTTATCGACGACATCAAAACCCACGGCTGCAAGATCGCCCTGGATGATTTCGGCAGCGGCTACTCCAACTTTGCCCACCTGCTCAAACTCCAGGCGGACTACATCAAGATCGACGGCAGCCTGATCAAGGACATTCACGAAGATGAGAACTCCCGCATCATCGTCGAAACGATCCGGACGTTTAGCAAACGGCTCAATCTCAAAACCGTGGCCGAATTCGTCCACTGCGAAGCGGTGCATGAGACGGTCAAGGCACTGGGCATCGACTACGTTCAGGGCTACTACTGGGGGCAGCCCAGCGACCGTATCGAAGGGGCCTGATTGAGCTCACTTTCCCGCTTGTTCCTTACTCTGCGCCACGCCCCTGCCCTTTACCGTGAGATCGAGGGGGATTTAAAAGCGCCGCACCTGCGCAGCGACCGCTTTATGCTCTACCTTGTTTTTCTGCACTGGGTCGCGGCGGCCTTTTTTACCGCCATCACCTATAACACCTACCTGCTCGGAGCCCTTGGCGGCGGGATCATTTTTTTATGCACCTGGGTCTTTTACCGCCTCTATCGGGGTGAACGCACCTTCCGGATCATGGCCGCCTTTGCTCTGTTGAGTTTTTCCGTCCTCTTTATCCAGCAGCAGCTCGGCCGTATCGAGATGCACTTTCACATCTTTGTCGCCCTGGCTTTCCTGACGGTTTATAAAGACTATATCCCCCTTATCGTGGGTGCGGCCTTTTCAACAGCGCACCACTGGCTCTTTAACCTGCTGCAAGAAGAGGGGATCCGCATCTTCGACATGCCCGTTATGGTCTTTAATTACGGCTGCGGCATGGACATTGTTTTGCTGCACACCCTTTTTGTAGTGGTCGAAACGGTCATGCTGGTCTATATCACCATCATGCGCCAACACGCCTTTGCGACGATCCTCGAAACCTCCCGAAGCGTTCGGGAGCTTAACAACAACCTGGAAAAATCCGTCGAGGAAAAAACCGCCCAGATCCGCCAGCAGATGCGTCATATCGAAGCCTCCAATG
>QKHD01000353.1 GCA_003250175.1 Helicobacteraceae bacterium | reverse complement strand
TGTCATTTATGAACCGTCCCAATTACATCAACACACTATCAAAAATTTTTGGCTTCAAGGGACGGGTCTTGATTAGTGAACGAGCTATGCCCTCTTTGCAGTATGGCTATGGTAATGCAATGTCAAAAATCAACCGTTATCTCATAAAAAAACTCTACCCTAAAGCGGATGGGATTATGGCGAATTCATATGGGAATGCCAAGGATTTACAGGAAAACTTCCATATCCAAACGCCGATAGAAATTCTGCATAATCCGTGTGATACGGAAAGTATTGCACGGGCAAGCCGTAAAACGGCAGTGGGTTTTCCGGAAGATAGGGCCTTTACGCTTATTACCGTCGGCCGGATGGATGAGGGAAAAAACCACAGGCTTTTAATCGAAGCAATGGCCCGGATAACAGATACGAAAGCTCGACTCATAATCATTGGAGACGGGCCCCTTAGGGAAGCGCTAGAAAACTTGACAATTCGACTCGGTATGGCAGAACGTGTGATGTTTGCGGGGCGCCAGGAAAACCCCTATGCCTGGTTGGTGCGATCCGATTGCTTTGTATTCGGATCAAATCATGAAGGATTTCCCAACGTTATTTTAGAGGCATTGGCGTGTGGATTGCCCGTAATATCCACGGATTGTCCCTCCGGTCCCAGGGAGATTCTTGCGCCAGAAAACGGTGAAGCGTTTGGTGTATTGGTTCCGGTTGGTGACACGGAGGCGATGGCGTTGGCCATGGAGGGTCTCATTCAGGATGATGCTTTACGTGAACACTATGCGAAGCGTGCTACCATACGAGCACAAGCTTTTGCATTGGAGCCATTTGCGGACCAATTTATGGATTATATCAATGCGATGGAAGAAGAGGAGTAAATATGGACAAGCTGCGTGATTTGTTGAGATTGAATGAGGATCAATTCAATCCCTGGTACCTTCTGGTCTTGGTATTGGTCGCATATGCTTTTGCCATTGGCATGCGAATGCTATGGGTAGGCTATATCGGTGATAATGCGGAGTCATTCTGGAATGGTCAGATCATGATTAATACCAATGACGGCTATTTTTATGCCGAAGGGGCAAGGGATATTTTGGCCGGGGGTAACCAACCCTACGATCTTTCACCTATCGGTAATCCCACTTCCCAGTTGACCGCATGGCTTGCCAAGGTTCTTCCTTTTTCGTTTGAAACCATTATTCTTTATATGCCAGCATGGGTCGGTGCCCTGATTGTCGTACCAGTGCTGCTGATCGGACGGGCTTTAAAACAAACCTGGCTTGGTTTTGGGGCGGCGCTGATCGCAGGAATTGCCTGGAGTTACTACAACCGTACGATGACGGGTTATTATGATACCGATATGCTGGTCATTGTTCTGCCAACGCTTGTTTTGTGGTCACTGATTTTAGGGGTTTCACATCATCAAAACCGTTACTTGCTGATTACCACCTTCACCATTATTTTGTATGGTGTCTGGTACCCGGGAAGCTACTCGTTGAATCTTGGAATGGCGGCCATGCTGCTGCTCTACACACTGATTTTTGATCGCAAAAATATTTTCAACTACAAGCTGCTGATCTTCATGGCCATTGCCGTTGTCATGCTGCCCATCATGCTCAAATTCACAATTTCTATTCTCTTGCTGGTCACGTTTTATCTACTCAAAGAACGTATCGATTTGAAAATCGTTTTGGGGCTTTTGGGGGCTTCAGTTGTGGTACTTGCAATCACCGGTGGTCTTGGGCCGATTTTTGCCCAACTCACCGCGTATGTCTTTCGGGGGGAAACCGCCGCCGATGCCTCCGGAACCCTGCACTATTTCAATGTAGTCCAGACCGTCCGTGAAGCAGGGGATATTCCCTTTGATACGTTTGCCAACCGAATCAGCGGCCATGTGGTGAGTTTTATACTCGCAACCATCGGTTATATCCTGATGGTGATCCGTTACCCCGTCATGCTCATCGCGCTGCCCATGGTAGGGCTTGGGTTTATCGCCTATACCGGCGGCCTTCGTTTTACGGTGTATGCCGTACCCGCCTATGCGCTGGGGATCAGCTTTTTGATCTTCTGGATTGCACAGCAGGTGGGAAGCTTTGCCCAGGAAGGCCGTAACCGAACCCTCTTGTGGGGGGGCGCCGCCGCTTTTGGAACCGCACTGGTGCTCATCCCCAATATTAAACATATCACCGAGTATAAGGTCCCCACCGTTTTTACGGCTCAGGAGGTGCAGGTCCTCGATACGCTGGGGAAAAAAGCGAGCCGGGAGGATTACGTCCTGGCCTGGTGGGACTATGGTTACCCCATCCGCTACTACTCCGATGTCAAGACCCTGGTAGATGGCGGCAAGCACTCCGGAGATGTGAACTTCCCCGTCAGTTTCTCTCTGACCTTCCCTCAGACCCAGTCCGTCAATATGGCCAGACTGGCTACGGAATATACGGAAAAAGCCTATCACAACAAGACCCACCACGACTACCTCAAAAGCATGATGGAAGACTACCAGGAAACCGACCCCGACATCTTCCTCTCCCGTCTGGAGCACAAGAGCTTTCAGCTTCCGGAGAAGACCCGTGATGTCTATTTCTACCTGCCCTACCGCATGATGGACATCTACCAGACCGTCCGGCTCTTTTCCAACCTTAATCTCCGGACCGGTGCCGCCTACGCACGGCCCTTTATCTATGAGTCCCGCAGTTTTAAAGATACGGGTGAAAAGATTCTGCTTGGCAACGGTATCGAGGTGGACAAACGTACCAACCGTATCCGTATCGGCCAGCAGGAAGTCTCTGTCAACGCCCTGTACATGACCGCCTACGGTCCGGACGGCAAGCTGCAGGTGCGCCGCCAGCTCTTTGACATGAGCGCGCCGCTCTCCCTGATCTTCATGCGCAGCTACAACCGTTTTATGGTGGTCGATCAGCAGACGCTCAACTCCACCTATTTCCAGCTTTTCGTCTTGGAAAGCTACGATCCGGAGCTCTTTGAACCGGTGATCCTCACCCCGCTGGCCAAAGTTTATAAACTCAATCGCTAGCGGATTAACCGGGATGCGCTATAATGCGCCAAAAACTTGAAGAATCCTGCCTATGACCTGTGACGCCTTCGGCCGGTGCGGTAGCTGCCGGCTGTTTGACAAAACCTACGACGAACAACTCGAATTCAAGGCAACGGCTTTGGAAGAAGCCTTTGCCTCCCACCTGAGCACCACCCCATTGGAGCGCTTTGCCACCACCGACGGCGGTTTTCGCAACCGTGCGGAGTTTAAAATCTGGCATGACAAAGAGCATGAGAGCATCCATTACGCCATGCGCCGCCTGGATGACTCCAAATCCTACGGCATTATTACCTCCTGCACCATCGTCTCCCCCGCGATCCAAAAGCAGATGGCGGCGATTTTGCCCCTGGTACAGAGCAGCGAGATTCTCCGTTTTAAACTCTTCGAAATGGATTTTCTCTCCACTTCTGACGGCGAGACGCTGATCACCCTGATCTACCACAAAAAACTGGACGAAAACTGGGTGGCCGCCGCGAGAGAGCTCAAGGAAAAACTGGGCTGTGATATCATCGGCCGCAGCCGGGGCAGCAAGATCGTGCTGGATAAGGATTACGTCACCGAGACGGTCCACACCCACCACGGCGACTACCGTTTACGCCATATCGAAAACACCTTCACTCAGCCCAACGGCGACATTAACCAAAAGATCATCGGCTTTCTCAGCCGCCATACGGAAGGCTCCGGAGACGATCTGCTGGAACTCTATTGCGGCATGGGCAACCTGACCCTGCCGTTGGCCAAAAACTTCCGCAAGGTGCTGGGGATCGAGGTGGCCAAATCCTCCATTCACGCCGGACGCGAAAACCTGGAGGCCAACGGTATCGAGAACGTTACCTTCGCCAGAATGAGCGCCGAGGAGTTCACCCAGGCCTACACGGGCGTGCGAAGTTTCGAGCGGCTTCGCGAGGTTGATCTAGCCAGTTATCAGTTCGGCACCGTGCTGGTCGATCCGCCCCGCAGCGGTCTGGATCCGGAGAGCCTGGAACTGGTGCGCCGTTTTGACAAGGTGCTCTACATCTCCTGCAATCCGGAGACCCTGCTGGAAAACCTGAACGATCTGGCTTCTAGCCACCGGGTAGCAGCCGCTGCGGTGTTTGACCAGTTCGCCTACACGCCCCACATGGAGATGGGCGTGATCCTTCAAAAAAAGTGAGAGCCGATGAGCTTTAATTTTGAACCCTATCCCTTTGAAAAACTCCGGAGCCTGCTGGCCGATGTAACGCCCAGCAGCGATTACAGCCCCATCGTGCTGACCGTGGGCGAGCCCAAGTTCGACACCCCCAAGCTCATTACCGAGACACTCTGCAAAGAGGCGGCAGGCCTTCGCTACTACCCAAAAAGTGCGGGCGAACCGGAGCTGAACGAAGCAATGCGCGGCTTTGTCGCGCGGCGTTTTGGCGTGGAGCTGGAAGCGTGCGAGCTGATCCCTACCTTTGGTACCCGTGAGGTGCTGTTTAACTTTCCCCAGTTTCTGCTCTTTGGGAAAGAAACCCCTGTTATGGCCTACACCAATCCTTTTTATCAGATATATGAAGGCGCCGCCATCGCCTCCCGTGCCCGGGTGATAACCCTGGACCTGACAGAAGAAAACGGCTTTTTGCCGGAGAAGAATCCGGAGGTGCTCAAGCAGTGCGATCTGGTGATCCTCAACTACCCCAACAACCCCACCGGTGCCGTCATGAGCCTGGAAGAGATGACCGAGTGGGTCAAGCTGGCCCAGGAGTATGATTTTGTTCTGGTAAACGACGAATGCTACAGCGAAATCTATCTGGAAACCGCTCCGGCGGGTATTCTCGAAGCGGCCAAAAAAGCGGGCGTTCATGACTTTCACAACATAATTTGTGTAAACTCCATCTCAAAACGTAGCTCCGCACCGGGTTTAAGAAGCGGATTTATCGCCGGTGACCGGGAGATTCTGGATGGGTACGGCAAATACCGTACCTACGTCGGCGCAGCGCCGGGACTGCCTTTGCAAAAAGCAGCCGCCGCAGCATGGAACGACGAGGCACACGCGGCATCTTTCAGGCAGATGTACCGCGCCAACGCCCGTCTCGCCAGCGAGATATTAAACTACCCGCCCATTGACGCCACCTTCTATGTATGGCTCAAGGTTGACGACGATGAGGCAGCGGCACGCAATTTGCTTCGCGATTTTAATATCACCGTTCTGCCCGGCTCCTATCTGGGGCGAGGGGGCGCTGGAAAAGGGTATATCCGGATCGCGCTCGTGGAAAACGAGACGACGATGAAAGAGGCCCTTTTACGTTTGAAAAAGTTTATGGACAGGGACACACATTGAAAGTACACTTTATCGGAATCGGCGGAATCGGACTCTCCGCCCTTGCAAGGTATCTCGCCCACAACGGTCACACCGTTAGCGGCTCGGATGTCATGGACACGACCATGACCAACAAACTTCGTCTTGAAAACATCCCCGTCACCATTCCCCACGACGCTTCGGCCATCACCGATCAGGACCTGGTCGTCTACTCCGCCGTCATCAAAGAGGACAACGTCGAGCGCCAGGCCGCGGTCGCCAAGGGTGTCCGTGTGCTTCCACGACGGGAAGCATTGACGCATATTCTGGAAGACAAAAAGGTCTACTCCGTCTGCGGCGCCCACGGCAAAAGCACCACGACGGCCATTCTGGCTGCTATCCTGGGCAGTTCGGCACTCATCGGTGCGGAGTCCAAAGAGTTTGGCTCCAACGTCCGCTTTACGGAGGGCAACCTGCTCACCTTCGAAGCCGACGAAAGCGACGGCAGTTTCCTTAACTCCAACCCCTACTGCGCCGTGGTGACCAACGCCGAACCGGAGCACATGGAGTACTACGGCTATGACTTCGAAGCCTTCTACGCCAGCTACCACAAGTTTCTGGAAAAGGCCAAAATCCGGGTCATCAACGCCGAAGACCCCTACCTAAGCACCGTGCTGCTTGACTGCGTCAAGCTCTTCCCCTCCAAGGACATCACCGAACTGCACTACGAGGTCATCGACGGCGAACCCATGACCTGCTTTAACCTCAAAGACCTGGGTGAGTTCCGGGTCTGGGGCTTCGGCTACCATATCGCGGTCGATGCCTCCCTGGCGATTCTTGCCGCGCTGCATGAGACTGACATCGAGACAATCCGGAAAAATATCCTGCGCTTCAAGGGGATTAAAAAACGGTTCGACATCATCCAAAAACGGGAAAACTTCACCCTCATTGACGACTACGGCCACCACCCCACGGAGATCGAAGCCACGCTCATGGCCGCGGGGCTTTATGCCAAGCTGAACAACCTGGGTTCCATCACCGCCATCTGGCAGCCCCACAAATACTCCCGCACGGTGGATAATCTTGAGCGTTTCATCGACTGCTTCGAAGGGGTGGATAAACTGATTATTCTCCCCGTATGGTCCGCCGGTGAAAAGGCGATCGACCTGGACTTCGCCGCACTCTTTGCCCGCTATAACCCCATCATGGCCGACAGTTTCGAGACAGCCCGCAAGCTGACCGATCTGGACAACGGCCTCGTCATCGGCTTTGGTGCCGGCGACATCACCTACCAGCTCCGTAAGACCTGCCAGGCCTAAGCCTGGTTGGGCAGCCGGATCACAAATCCTTTTTCACTTTCATGCAGCGTTATGCTGCCGCCGTGGGCCTCGACGATCTGTAACGAGAGGGTCAGTCCCAGACCATGCCCCTTGACCTTGGTGGAGGCGAAGGCCTCAAAGAGTTTGCCCGGATTTTCAAAGGGTTTGCCCGAATCAATCACCGTTAGCACATGCCACGCCGCCTCCGGAGCATAGCTGATCCGGACATGTCCCTTGTCCGCCTCCGTCTCCTCGATGGCGTCGATCGCATTAAAGAGCATATTTTGCAGTACCATGCTGAGCAGGTCAAAATCCGCCCGGATACGCACGG
>QKHD01000213.1 GCA_003250175.1 Helicobacteraceae bacterium | reverse complement strand
GTCGGCGAAGACGGTGCGACGCACCAGCCTGTTGAGCAGCTCTCCACCTTCCGTGCCATGCCGGGCTTTTACACCTTCCGCCCCGCCGACGGCGTGGAAAACGTCGAGAGCTGGAAGACGGCGCTTAACCTGCAAGCCCCCAGCGCCTTTGTCTGCTCCCGACAAAAACTGCCGGTTCTTGACCGCAGCACCGCCAAGGGCGAGGCGAGCAAAGGCGGCTACCTCATCAGCGAAAGCAGCGATGCCACCATTACCCTGATCGCCACCGGAAGCGAAGTGGAGATCGCCCTGGCGGCCAAGGCCCTGCTGGAAAAAGAGGGCAAGCACGCCAACGTTGTCTCCGTTCCCTGCTTTGACCTTTTCGTGCAGCAAGACGCCGACTACATCGACACCATCATCAACCCCTCCCACATCACCGTGGCAGTGGAAGCGGCCAGCGGCATCGAGTGGTACCGTTTTGCGGATGCCGTCGTCGGCATGACCAGCTTCGGCGAAAGCGGCCCGGCGGAAAAACTCTACGCCCACTTCGGTATTACCGCCGAAGCGGTTGTGGAAACCGTCAAAGCCCTCTAAGGAGTTTACAATGATCGAATCCCTGCTGGCCTTCGGCCTCTATTTTGTTACGGCACTGGCGCTGGTGGGAGCCTTTTTGTTCCTCTACGCCCTGGTCACGCCTTTTGATGACTACACCCTGATCTTCAAGGCCAACAACACCGCCGCGGCGGTGGGTCTGGGCGGGGCGATCGTCGGTCTGGCGATCCCCATGCACAGCGCGCTGGTGCACTCCGTCTCCTACGCCGACTTCGTCGTTTGGGCGGTCGTCGCCATGGTGATTCAGCTGATTTTTGCCCTCTTCATGACCAGACTGGGCGGCAAGTTCTCCTTTAAAGAGCACATCCCCAAAGGCGACATCGCCGCAGGGATTCTCATGGCGCTCGCCAGCACCGCCATCGGCCTGCTCAACGCCGGAGCCATGAGCTACTGATCTTCCTCCGGAGGCTGTGACCTCCGGAATCCTCATCTTTTTTATACCCTATTTATGAAAACGATTATCATATTCATAAAATATTAAGCTTCTTTTTCCTATAGTTCGGCACTATCCAGCCAGCACTCCGCCAGCCAGAGAAATTCCCTTAAAATTTCAGGAGTGTTCGCATGAAAATCGCACCGGTTGTTGCCGTGGCAGCCGCATCTCTAACCCTTTTTGCCGCCGACAACACAACAGCTTCCAATACCGTTACCCTCGATACCATCCAGACCCAGGGCCATTCCGACCTGCCCAGGGATTATTCCGCCACCACGGGAGTTCTGGGCAGCAAGAGCGTCCTTGATACCCCTTTTTCCGTCTATGTCATCGACAGCAACGCCATTGCCGACCGTCAGGCCAATACGATGGAGACCCTCTTTCTGCGGGATGCCTCCGTCAATATGAATACCGGGGCCTACAGCTCCTTCGGCAATACGGTCAGCGTCCGCGGTCTGATGCTCGATTACAGCAACAGCTACAAGATCAACGGCCTGCCCATCAACAACTTCAACAGCGCCCTGCCCTACGAGGTCTTTGAACAGGTCGAAGTGCTCAAAGGGCTCTCCGGATTCATGTACGGGTTCGGCACCCCCGGCGGCATCATCAACTACGTCACCAAAAAACCGACCGACGCCCCGCTCTTTTCCGTCTCCGCCGGATACCGCAGCGACAGCATCTTTACCGAGGCGATCGACCTGGGCGGCCGCCTCGGTGAGGGCAAACGCTTTGGTTACCGGGTCAACGTCGTCAACGAAAAGGGCGATACCGTCAACAGCG
>QKHD01000390.1 GCA_003250175.1 Helicobacteraceae bacterium | reverse complement strand
GTCTGGGCGGCGCATATTGCAAAGTTAAAAGCCACCCCCTCCCTGGGCCAAGCTTTGCTGGAGCCTTTAAAAAACGACCCCTCCCGCTACGTGCAGGACTCCGTGGCCAACTGGCTCAACGACGCCTCGAAGAGTGATCCGGCATGGGTGGAGCACCTCTGTGCCCAGTGGCAAAAGGCCTCCGACACCAAGGCCACGGCCTATATTGTCAAACGGGCGCTCCGGACGATCCGGAAAGCTGAGAAGGAGAGCACATGACCATCTGGCGCTATGAAGAAAAAGGCCCCGCCCACACCCTGGTGAAGTTTTACCGGGAAAAGCACGGCGAGGGGGTCTATCTGGGTGAGCTGGACGAAGCGGCCGTGCGGGCGATGATAGCCGAACTCAATCCAAAAGGAGGCGTTGATCAGGCAATGATGCAGCTGGAGTATTTCGGGTTTGTCCCGATTCTTGTACTAAACAAAAAACAATAAAACAAGGAATCACCATGACATTTTGGCAGCACGTACCCTTCGAAAACGAGGCAGCGATAGGGCGCTGGGCCTGGGAACAGGGCATCAACTACAAGGTGATCCGCACCTGGGAAGGTGAGGCGCTGGAAGCGGACGATTTGCTGGTGGTACTCGGTGGCTCCATGAGCGCCTATGACGATCTGGATTTCATCAGGAACGAGATCGATTTTTTACGCCGACACATTATGGCGGGAGGAAAGGTCTTTGGTATCTGCCTGGGGGCGCAGCTGATTGCGGCGGCTCTGGGTGCCAAGGTCTATCCCTCCGGAAGCCGTGAGGCGGGCTGGCGCGAGGTGACGATTGCCGCGCATCCGCTCACCCGAAATATGGAAGGGCAGCAGACAGTGTTTCACTGGCATGGCGACACCTTCGATACCCCGGAGGGAATGATGCGCATTGCCTCCAACGATGCTTTTCCTAATCAGGCATTTGCTTCGATGGACGGCCGGGTCATCGCCACGCAGTTTCACTTTGAAACAACACCGGAGAGCATAGCGGCTATTTTAGAAGCTGATGGTGACTATCTGCACCATGATTCTCCCTATGTTGCCAATGTGGAGGCGATCCGTCGGGGCGAACGGTTTGTCACCGGAGCCAATCAAATACTCTTTATGCTGCTGGATGCGTGGCGGAAGGTCTAAAGGGTTAGGATCGGCAGGGGCCTTGCGCCTCTGCCGGAGGAGTTATTTGCCGAAGGTCTTGACGATATAGGCTGCCATGGCGGCCGCATCGATTTCGCCTTCGCGGGCTTCGATTTTTTTCATGTTGTCGCGCATTTCCGACTCGTGGCTTTCGCTGTCGAAGTGCTGACTTTTAAAGTCGCGGATTTTATCCGCCAGGGCGTTTTCAGCAAGCATGTTCAGAGGCGGTCCGTAGATGTTGAGCTTGCGCTGGGAGGCGATGCCTTCCGTGTTGGCTTCGGCGGGGGTGACGCCGGAGCGTTCGGAGAGCTTGGGCACGCCGTCGGCTTTGATGCCGTGGCAGTTGGCACAGCGGTTTTTATAAATCTCGCCCATATCGGCGGAGGGGGAAGCGGCACAAAGTGTCGCAGCAGCCAAGGACGCGAAACCGAGCGAAAACAGTCTATTCTTACTCATCGTATCTCCTTGAATGGTTCATCCCAATGGTAGCACGATTTTCAATAAATTCGTCATAGCAGCCTGAAGCGGTATTTCCCGATAAACTGGGTTGGCAGGACAATACCGATGGCGATCGCCCCGAAGACCAGCCAGGTTTTCAGGCTGTAGTGCAGGGACTGGATAATCAGCTCCTGGCTCATGATCTGGTGGGTCGAGATCTGGATCAGGCCGATGATCGCCTTGTAGGCGTTGATCGTGGGAACCAGCACGATGGAGCTGCTGATGGCGTAGACCAGAATGGGAATGTGCTGCTTGGCGGAAAAGTAGAGGCACAAAAGCCCGATACAAAAAGAGGCCGCAAAGGTGGAAACCTCCAGGCTAAAGCCATAGGCCATCATCTGCGTTTTGACCACGGCGGCGACGACGCCCATCAGGATAATGGGAAGCAAGGCCCGTTTCGGGGCGTTAAAGAAGATGGCAAAGCCCAGGGAGATGGCAAAGCCGGAAAAAATGCTGAGTATCATAAAAAGTTCTCCACACCGAGGATATTAAGCGCAATGGACATGCCGATGGCGATGGCAAAGGAGACGATAATCCCCCGCATGCCCCGGATCAGCCCGTTGGTATAGTGGCGCTTGATCAGGTCATTGACGGAGTTGATAAAGGCCACGCTGGGAACCAAAAAGAGAATCGACGACGCAATGGCAATATGGGAAAAATCGTTTTCGATGGTCATGAGTCCGGAGATCATGGTGGTGACAAAGGAGACGGCCACGATCACCACAAAGGGGTTGAAGTAGTGCTTGAGCAAAAAGCTGTTGACATAAAAGCCCGAAAACGAGGCGATAAAGGTTGCCATGAAAATATACGGGTCGCCCCCAAAGAGAAGGCTAAAGGCCGCACAGCCGGTTGCGGCCATGATGTTACGCAGGTAGTTGGGGTAGCCGGCGGCCAGCTGGTTTTCATCCTGCAGCTTTAGCCGCAGCTGATCGAGATCGGTGGTTTCGTCGATGGTACGGATAATCGCCTCGACCCGGTCAAGCACCTGGAAGTTGACGCCCTGCCGCTCCGCCCGCTGCAGTCTGGTCTGAAAGAGCTCTCCGTCCGAGGAGAGGCTGATAAGAATCGTATTGGGGAGGATGAGGGTTTCGATATTGGTATACCCGGCATTGCGCGCAGCGTTTTGGATACCCTTCTCAACGACATCGGTCTCGGCACCGTGCTGCAGCAGCAGTTTGCCGATTTCCGCGAGAAGGTCGATGATGCATTTTTCTTTGTTCATGGAGCCACCTTGTAAAAGCGGAATCATACATCAAAAAAGAGCGATCGACGCATAGATTTTTTTATGTTTTTTATCTGCCTTGGTGGTGCTTGACATCTTCCTTGGGCGGCAGGCCGAACATGCGGGAATATTCGCGGCTAAACTGCGAAGGGCCTCATACCCGACCTCAAAGGCCGCCTGGGCGATCTCCACCTGCTGAGTCAGGAGAATCCGTCTGGCTTCCTGCAGGCGCAGCTGTTTTTGAAACTGCAGCGGGGTCATGCGGGTGATCTTTTTGAAATTGGCGTAAAGAGAGGATTCGCTCATGCCCACGGACTTGGCCAGCTCCTTGACGCTCAGCTTTTCGCTGAACTCCTCTTTGATGTCGCTGATCGCCTTGACCACCCGCTGGGTGAGGCTGCCCTCGCGGATATAGTGGCGGATCAGGTCGGCCCCTTCGGTTCGCATCACCATGTAGAGAATCTCTTTGATGATTAGCGGGGAGAGCACCTTGATATCTTCCGGAGTATCCAGCAGCCGCACCAGACGCAACACGGCGTCTTGCAGGCGCTCGTCCATGGTGGCGAAGTAAAGGCTGTCTTGCATATCGGAGAGGGGTTCGCTGCCGTTGTCGATCTCCTTGATCACCTCGAAAATCTGCTCCAGCGTAAAGGTGATGGTTAGCCCCGCATAGGGCTTTGCTTCGGAGGCTTCGATGATCCGGACATGGGCCGGAGTGTGGATGGAGGCGAGCAGAAACATGCCCGCATTGTATTGGTAAAGTTCATCTCCCCAGCTGACCTCCTTGGCCCCCTGGGCAATGATGCAGAGGGAGGGCTCGTAGAGGGTGGCCATCATGTCGGTTTTTTGAGGATTGACATAGAGGCTCAGGGCATCAATGGGGGTTTTGATGTGTCGCTCATCATCGTAACGCGTGGTAATCCGGCTGGAAAGTTCGTTCAGTTTGTCCATCGTCTCCTCTTTTATTCTTTGATTATAACAGTCCTACTGCGGAACCGCTAGCACCATCCTGTTTCATTCTTGCCTGATTCTCCAAAAATCTTCTATCAGGCAAATTCAATACGGTACTGTTTGGGGCTTGTGCCTACCTTCTGTCTGAAAAATTTGGTAAATTGGGAGGCATCCGTAAAGCCCAGGGTGAGGGCGATGTCGTAGATGGTTTTGTTGGTGTAGACCAGCAGATAGCGGGCCTCTTTGACGGTGCGGCTATGGATAAAATGAAGCGCGCTTTTTCCCATGGTGGCCTTGATGGTTTCGCTCAGGTATTTGGGGGTGAGATCCAAGAGCTGGGCATACTCCTGCACGCTGCGCTTGGTGCGGAAGTGCAGCTCCAAAAGGGAGAGAAACTGGCTGCAGATGACGTCGTTTCGGGTTTTTTCGGTTTCAACACCCTGCTTGAGTTTTTCCCTTTTTAAGAGAAACAGCAGTTGATCCAGCAGGCAGCGTACGTAGGCGAGGCGGTCGGGCTCCGTGCCTTTTAGCTCCGCGTCGATCTCTTCAAACATCTCCTTGATTTTATTAAAAAGCGACGGTTCCAGATCGACGCTTTCTAGGTGTTCGTCGTGAAAGGCCTGTAGTTCCGGAGCAGCGGGAAAATCCTTCTCAAATAAAAGCACGTAGTAGCGGGTCGTGTCGAAACGGTCTTTAAAGGAGTGCATACTCTCCGGAGGCAAGAGGTGGATCGAGTGGGCGTTGATGGTGAGTTCAAATTGGTTGACGTACCGGGTCGCACCCCCCTCCAGACAGAAGACCATGGTGTAAAAGTCGCACCGGACGGGAACACCCTCTTTGCGCTGGGAGTTGCTTTGGATGGCGACCACCGGTTCGGGTGTGAAGTTATCAGAGAGCACCCGCATCCCGAAGACGGGGGCTTCGAGGTGGATGTTCCGGTACATGGCCAGGGCCTGGGGCATACTTAACAGCTCCATTATGCTCCAATACGTGGTTTTGTCTATTATATATCAATATTCATGCAGTTCATTTCATAAAAACAGAAAAATTGACCATAAATAGGAGTTTTTACTCTTACCAAAAGATGGTAGAGCCGTTACAATGGGGGTCTGATGCCATACTATAAGGAATTCAAATGTCTAAAAAAAACGCACTCATTACCGGGGGAGCCCGGGGAATCGGCGCTGCCGTCGCCAAACAACTGGCTAAAGACGGCCACCGTGTCTTTATCAACTACGTGAGCAGTGTTCAGGTAGCCGAGGCCCTGGCCGCTGAGATCAAAAGCATGGGCGGCGAAGCCTACCCGATTCAGGCCGATGTCCGTGACGACGCCAAGATCGAAGCGATGTTCGCCACCATCCAAAAAGAGTACGGCGGGGTTGATATTCTCGTCTCCAACGCCAACATGAACTTCACCCAAAAGCCCTTTATGGACCAGACCTGGGACGAGTTCGCCCAGAAGCTCAACGACGAAATGCACGCCTCCTACGTCTGCGCCCGTTTTGCCGCGGCCTCCATGGTGGCCAAGAAGTACGGCCGGCTGATCTTTATCTCCAGCACGCTCTCTGAGAGTCCCGCACCGACCTTTATCGCCCACGGTTCCGCCAAAGGCGCGCTGGACTCTTTTAGTAAATACCTGGCCCAGGAGCTGGGAGCCCATGGCGTTACCTCCAATATCGTCGCACCGGGGCTTGTCCTGACAGATGCGACGGAGCATGCTCCGGAGGAGTTTAAGGAGTATATCCGCATGAGCACACCGACCCAGACCATCTCCCGACCAGACGACGTGGCACATGCCGTCAGCTATTTAGCAAGCGAAGGCAGCGGTCAGATTACCGGAAACTACCTGCCAGTTTGCGGCGGTGCCTATCTGCCCTGATTCGGGCGGATTCTGCTAAAATAGTTTCATCAACGATAAGGAAAAGACCATGCAACATTATGATGTGATTATTATCGGCGGCGGCGTTTCCGGACTCTCCTGCGCCATGACGCTTGGCTCCGCGGGTCCCCAGATGGAGATTGCCGCCGCAAAAAAAATCCTGGTGATCGATGCGGGTGCATCCCACCTTAAAATCGCCCAGCTTTTTAATGTTCCCGGCGTTACTCCGGGGACAAAAGGGGTTGACCTTCTGGCCTCCCTGGCCAGCCGCGCAGCTGCCTATGACAATGTCTCCTTGTTGGACGGGACGGTGACGGCCGTCTCCGGAACGATGGGGAGTTTTGAGGTTGCCACCGAAGCCTCCGGAAGCTTTACGGCGGAGATCGTCGTTTTTGCCAACGGCATGCAGACGATTGCCGTGGAAGGGATCGGGGCCGAGGTGGTTGCGCATATCCGCGCACCGCGTCCGGGCATGGTAATGATCGAAAACCGGGGCGGCGTGATTGCTGAGGGCAAATATGTCACCGGCTGCGCCGCGGGGGCGTCGTCCATGTTTGCCACGGCGGCGGGGTACGGGGCGCAGACGGCTACGGATATCATCAGCCTCTGGGCCGGTAAATACACCGTTATCCACGACGTAGCCAAAAAGAACTAACCCCTATTTTTTAACTATCTCCTTCTTCTTGCCTGATCCATTTATCCAGACTTTGGAGGATTGGGCAAGCAATTTCCAGAATCGTTCTACTGAAAATTCTCGTATCCCCTTTACAATGAAAGTAGGAAAGTTGCCCCCGGCAGCTTCATCACCTCTTTTAAGGAGTTCACCATGGAAAACACCAACAACGAATCCCGACGGGATTTTATGAAGAAATCGGCGGTGGCCGGAGGGCTGCTTCTGGCGGGTTCTACCAGCCTCTTTTCTGCGGAAAAATCCAAGAACATCAAGGTCAAGGGCTACGCGGCCTTCGATACCTCCGGAAAACTCCGTCCGTGGACCTTTGAACGCCGTCCGGTGGGCGATAACGACATCCTCATCGACATCAAATATGCCAGTATCTGCCACTCGGACATTCACCAGATGAAGGGCCACTGGGGGCCGCAGCATTATCCGCAGGCCACGAGATCGTCGGTGTCGTTACCCAGGTGGGCAAGAACGTCACCAAGTTCAAAGTGGGTGACCGCGCCGGTGTGGGCTGTATGGTTAACAGCAATCCGGAATGTGAGAGCTTCAAAAGAGGCGAAGAGCAGTACTGCCCGGAAACGGTCTTTACCTACGGCTATCCGGAGAAAAGTTCCCCTACGGGCATCTCACAGGGCGGCTATTCGGACAAGATCGTCGTCAACGACCACTTTGCCGTGCATATTCCGGAGCATATCAGCTTCCAAGAAGCGGCACCGCTTCTGTGCGCGGGGATCACGACCTATTCACCGCTCATGAAGTTTGATCTGAAAAAGGGCGACAAGGTCGGCGTCGCGGGAATCGGCGGTCTGGGCCACATGGCGATCAAACTGGCCGTTTCCAAGGGGGCGGAAGTCTATGCCTTTACGACATCTCCGGAGAAGGTCAAGGATATTCTGAAATTCGGTGCCAAGGAGGCGATCGTCGTGGATGACGTGAGCAAAATCTACGCCTTCGGACCGAAACTTGACTACATGATCAGCACTATTCCGGTCAACTATAACGTCGCGGCCTACGCCTCGGCGGTCAAGCCCTACGGCTTCTTTACCCAGGTCGGTATGCCCGAGAAGTTCGAGGTGACCCTGAGCGCCATCGGCCTCTCCGCCAACCGCGTCAACTTTAACGCGTCCCTCATCGGCGGTATGCCCGAAACCCAGGAAGTGGTCAACTACTGCGCCGACAACAAGGTCTTCCCACAGATCCAGGTGATCAAGGCCGAGCAGATCAACCAGGCGTGGGAAGATGTGGTCAATAAAAAGGCCCGCTACCGCTACGTCATCGACGCGGCGACCTTCTAAAAAAGGGAGTACACCCATGGCAAAGGTCTTTATCACGGGATCAACGGACGGTCTGGGGCTGCTGGCAGCCCGGATGCTGCTAAGCGAAGGGTGCGACGTGGTGCTGCATGCCCGCAACCCGCAGCGCGCCGATGAAGCCAAACGCCTCCTTCCGGAGGCCAAAGCCGTGTTGATTGCCGACCTTGCCGACATGGAAGCCACCAAACGGCTGGCTAGTGAGGTCAATGCCATGGGGCCCTTTGATGCGATTATCCACAATGCGGGGGTCTACCAGGCCCCCAAGCCTCTGATTTTTGCTGTCAATGTTTTAGCCCCCTATCTA
>QKHD01000022.1 GCA_003250175.1 Helicobacteraceae bacterium | reverse complement strand
TCTTCATGGTAGGTCTCCGCTTCGCCGTAGTCCGTAAAGTGGCGGTAGCGGGAGTGCATAAAGGCAGTTTTTCGGGCATGCTTGATAGGGCACCAGTACTGCTCCGTTCTGGCGGCCACCTCGGTGATGTAGCCGAACATGCCGTTCATGTAGCCGCAGTAGATGCAGTTGATCTTTTCGATGAGATTGAGGTAGGGGAGGTAGTGGCGGTCGATAATAATGTGGTCGCTGCGCTTGACCTTTTTGATTCCGTAGACGGGAAAGCAGATCGCCTGATAGATGGTGACGCTTAGATCGATCAACAGGGCGGGAGCGAGCAGGCCGTAGATGATCGGGGCCGTCAGGATGTTGAGAACCGGAGTTTCTTTGATGTAGCGGTAGAGCCCGATGACCTCTTTTTTATGGCGGGCCAGCACCTCCGGATCAAAGTAGACGCGGTGTTTTTTAATATGGTAGGAGAGCTCCTCTTCCCGTTTTTGCAACGCGCTGCGTAGTTCGCTCTCCAGGGCTTTCATCCGCTCCATAATCTCATCGATTTTACTGCTCATGACAACTGCCTTGTATGGTTTGAAACGATTATAGCGGGTGCGGTTTACAAAAGGGTGGTGGACTCTCCGGAGAAGGGCTCCGGAGAGAGGGAAGAAAGATTAGTTGCGGTTGATTGCGTTGAGGTCTTCAAACGCCTGTTTGACGCGGGCGACCATGGTCTCCTGGCCGGCACGCAGCCATTTGCGGGGATCATAGTATTTTTTGTTGGGTTTGTCATCGCCTTCGGGGTTGCCGATCTGGCCCTGAAGGTAGGCTTTGTACTGTTCGTAGTAGGCCTTGACCCCTTCCCAGGTTGCCCACTGGGTGTCGGTGTCAATGTTCATTTTAATCACCCCGTAGCTGATCGCTTCGCGGATCTCTTCCTGGGTCGATCCGGAGCCGCCGTGGAAGACGAAATCAACCGGTTTGGCTCCGGCGGAGAAGTTCTTTTCGATATATTTCTGGGAGTTGTCCAGAATTTTCGGAGTCAGCACGACGTTGCCCGGCTTATAGACACCGTGAACGTTCCCGAAGGAGGCGGCGATGGTAAAGCGCTTGCTGATTTTGGAAAGCCGCTCATAGGCGTAGGCCACGTCTTCGGGCTGGGTGTAGAGCAGGGCATTGTCCATGCCGGTGTTGTCCACACCGTCCTCTTCGCCGCCGGTGCAGCCCAGTTCGATCTCGATGGTCATGCCGATCTTATCCATGCGCTCCAGGTAGTTGGCGCAGGTTTCGACGTTCTCTTCCAGGCTCTCTTCGCTGAGGTCGAGCATGTGGGAGCTGAAAAGGGGTTTGCCGTGGGTTTTGTAAAACGCCTCGCCCGCATCCAGCAGGCCGTCGATCCAGGGTAGGAGTTTTTTGGCCGCGTGGTCGGTGTGCAGAATGACCGGAATCCCGTAAGCTTCCGCCACCAGGTGGACGTGCTGGGCACCGCTGATGGTTCCAAGGATGGCAGATTTTTCCCCATCGTTGGAGAGGGCTTTGCCCGCCATATACGAACCGCCCCCGTTAGAGAACTGGATAATAACCGGGGAGTTGGCTTTTTTGGCTGCTTCCAGAACCGCATTGATCGAATCGGTCCCGACGACATTGACCGCCGGAAGGGCAAAGCCCTCCGCCTTGGCAATTTCGAACACCTTCTGAACGTCGTCTCCGAAGAGAACGCCGGGTTTAACGTGATCCAATACTTTTGACATGACTACCTCGTGTTTCTAAAATTATTTGTTGATGTAGTTGATTTTGGCTTGCTTGGTCAGCTCGGTGATTTTCGCATCGATGCTGGCCTTGAATTTCTGCATTTTTGCCCCTTCGAACATCTGGTCTTTGACCTCTTCGAACGGAACGGTGCCACCCTTATCTTTTTCGGCTACATAAATGATATGGTAGCCGAAGTTGGTTTTAACAGGTTTCATGGTCATCTCGCCCTCTTTAAGGGAGAAGGCCGCATCGCTAAACTCTTTAACCATCTGTTTGCGTCCGAATTTACCCAGGTCTCCGCCGCGGGGTGCGCTGGGGCCGGTGGAGTGTTTTTTTGCCGCTTCGGCAAATTTGGCAGCCAGGTCGGCCTTGGAGACTTTTTTCAGCTCGTCGATGATTTTCTGAGCCGCGGATTCGGTCTCAAGAAGGATGTGGCTGGCCTGCACCTGCTCCGGACGGGTCATGGTCTGGAGGTTGTCCTGATAAAAGGCCTTGGCATCTTTATCGGTGACGCTGATGGTATCCAGCTGGTTTTTCTGCCATACCTGCAGGGCGATGTCACCCTTGGCCGCTTCCAGGGCACGTTTGAAATCGGGGTCTTTCTCTACACCGCTTTTCAGGGCGTTTTGGATCAGCAGCTGTTTGGTAACCGCACCCTCGATGATTTTCTGTTTGTATTCGGCGGGGATGTCGTCGTAGGATTTCTGACCCTGGGTCATCTGGCGGGCGATGAGGTCGATATCCTCGGTGGTGACTTCCTGACCGTTGACGGTGGCAACGACACCGGCAAAGAGAGAGGTGGAGAGGGTGGAGGCGGCTGCAAGAGCCAGGAGAAGACGTTTGTTCATGGAGATTCCTTAATTCACGTGGGGTTTATTTCAAAACTGCGTTGATTGTAACATAGAACCATTTACAGCGGGTAAATGGATGGCAAGGGGTAATGGGCTTGTAATGAAAAAGAACCTAAGATAACGCCCAAAGGAAACAACCATGGCAAAACTGGCAACCAAGGTGGAGATCGAAGGGATCAAGGCCCTCTTTCTGGAACGTTACAAAGACGCCACCACGGAACTCGATTTTAAAAACCTCTACGAGCTGCTCATCGCCGTCATGCTCTCGGCCCAATGTACGGACAAACGGGTCAATCTCATCACCCCGGCCCTGTTTGAAAAATACCCCGACGTCACGGCTCTGGCCGCAGCCGACCTGGACGAGGTCAAGGCCCTTATCAACACCTGCAGCTTTTTTAACAACAAAGCGGTCAACCTGATCAAAATGGCACAAAGCGTGGTCGACAACTTCGGCGGCGAAATCCCCCTGGAAGAGAAGGGGCTGATGAGCCTGGCGGGAGTCGGGCAAAAGACCGCCCACGTGGTGCTGATCGAATTCACCGGAGCCAACTACATGGCCGTCGACACCCACGTCTTTCGGGTCAGCCACCGGTTGGGGCTCTCCAAGGCCAAGACGCCGGAGAAGACGGAGGAGGACCTGGTCAAAAAATTCAAGGACAACCTCCACATTCTGCACCAGGCCATGGTGCTTTTCGGGCGTTATGAGTGCAAGGCGGTCAAGCCCAATTGCGAGGGCTGTTTTATGGCAGAATTCTGCAAGACAACCCAGAGTTTTAAAGCGTAATCTGCTATAACCGCGGCACTAATTATTAATATGGTTGAAAAAACAATGATCGACTTTACAAAATTTATCCAGTATTCCAAACCCGGCCCACGCTACACCAGCTACCCTACTGCTCCGGAATTTGGCGAACACTTTACCTATGAGGACTACCTCGCTTCCATCGAAAAAAGCAACGCTTCCAAGCGGCCCCTTTCGCTCTATTTTCACCTTCCATTCTGCCGAAGCGCCTGTTATTTCTGCGGGTGCAATGTGGTCTATACCTCAAAAGACTCCAAAAAGACCCGCTACATCGAATACCTGAAAAAAGAGATCGATCTTCTCGCTTCGCACCTCGATACGAGCCGCGAAGTGCTGCAGCTGCACTACGGCGGCGGGACCCCCACCTTTTTTAGCGCCGAAGAGCTGGACGAGATTACTTCCCACATCCATGCGCGCTTTCCCCATTTTGCCAAGGATGCGGAGATCAGCTGCGAGATCGACCCGAGATTTTTTAACGAAGCCCAGATGCAGGTCTTTAAAAAGCACGGATTTAACCGGATCAGTTTCGGGATTCAGGATTTTGATTTTAAGGTGCAGGAGGCGGTTCACCGGATTCAGCCCTATGATCAGACGAAAGCCGCGGTGGATCTGGCCCGCAAATACGGGATCAACAGCATCAACGTCGACCTGATCTACGGTCTGCCCTTCCAGACCCACGACGGGTTTATGAAGACCCTGGAGCTGACCAAAAGCCTCGATCCGGATCGCCTGGCCGTCTTTAACTACGCCCACGTGCCGTGGATGATGAAGACCATGCGAAAAATCGACGAAACCACGCTGCCCACTCCGGATGAGAAGCTGCGTATCCTCAAATCGACCATGGACTACTTTAATGCCCACGGTTACAACAGCGTGGGGATGGACCACTTCGCCAAGCCCGAAGACGAACTGTTCAAGGCGATCGAGACGGGGGAACTGCACCGGAACTTCCAGGGCTACACCACCAAGGGCGGGGCCGATCTTTTCGGTGCGGGTATCACCAGCATCGGGGAGACGGAAGAGCACTACGCCCAGAACTTCAAGGAGATCGAGGCGTGGGAAGCGGCCATTGATGCGGGCAAGCTGCCCCTGATGCGCGGGATCAAGCTGAGCGATGATGACAAGATCCGAAAAGATGTCATCATGCAGCTCATGTCCAACTTCAAACTGGATTTTGCTGCCATCGAACAGCACCACGGCATCGACTTCAAAGCCTATTTCGCCGACGCCCTCGAGGAGCTCAAGCCCTTTGCGGCGGAAGATCTGATTCATATTACCGACACCGGTATCGAAGCGACGCCGACGGGAACGATGATTATTCGTAACCTGGCTATGCCTTTTGATGCCTATCTGAAGAAAATTCCGGAGGAAAAACGCCGTTTTAGCAAGACCGTTTGATGCGACTTGTGTGAAGCAGATCACAAACAGATTTTGCAAATTGTCATAGCATCTTCCTTAAAAGGAGATGTTATGACCATACACTCAATTGCCAAAATCATGCGCCTGAGCATCGGGCTGATTTTTTTCTGGTTTGGGATGCTCAAGTTTTTTTCCGGCGTGAGCCCTGCAGAGGCACTGGCCTCAATGACGATCCAGTCCCTAAGTTTTGGACTGTTGGAGCCGCCGCTTTCAGTTAAACTGTTGGCGATCTGGGAGGTCGGTGTCGGTCTCGGTTTTTTATTGGGAATTTTCCCGCGAGCCGTGATTCGGCTGTTTATACTGCATATGGTGCTGACTTTTAGCCCGTTGATCCTCTTTCCTTCTCTCTGTTTTGGGGATGCCCCTTTTTCCTTGACCATTGTTGGGCAGTACATTATTAAGAATCTTCTTTTTCTTGCCTCCGGACTCTTTTTATGCAGTGTGACCCGGGTCACAAACAACGATACTTCTGCCCAGCTACACTTGTCTGTACAGCCCAAAGAGACTGTAACTACATTTAAGGAGGCCCCATGAGCCACATGCGTTTTTATATGGACACACATAATAAAGACAACAGTACGTTCCCGGATAGTATCTCTCCCCAGGACTTGGCAGGGTTTTACACACAATATGAGCAGGCCTGTCAGGAAGAGGGTGTTGTTTCCCTAAAAATACACGTCGGGTTTAATGAAGGACGGGCATTCTGTCTCAATATGGCTCCTAGTGTCGAGGCGGTTCGACGGGTACATGAGAAAGTCGGTCTTCCCTATGACTCCATTACGGAAATTACCACCATTTCTCCCTCTGATCTCCTCCGACTTTGACCCTTACATGCGGCCATGAGGCCGCATGATAAAAGGGAATCATCCTTTTTGTAATCAAACCGACACCCAGTCGTAACTTTTCCGTCATCACCAATGATTACCATTCGGCTACATTTACTATGGAGCGAAACGGTGAACCCAATCCCAACCCCCCTTATCAAGCGTGTGACGCTGGCGGTTTTTCTGACCGGTGCATCCCTGAGCGCAGCCGACTCCGTCACCAACCTGACCGATGAGCTGATCTCCCTTCGTGCGGAGGTCGAGGCCCTGCATGCGGATCTGGATGACGAAAAAGAGGCCATCAAATCCCGTATGAAATCCCTCGCCATGCAAAAGAGCGAGCTCGAGGCCAATATCCGACGGGAAGAGACCCGGATCAAACAGATCGAAAGCGGTATTGCCAAAATTAAAGAGACCATTGCCCAAAACAGCTCCGGAAGCCAGGCACTGATTCCCATCGTGATCACAGCCGCCGAGAGCATGGAAGCCATCGTGCAAACCTCCCTTCCCTTTAAAAAATCCGACCGTCTCGAGGCCCTTAAAGGTATTAAGAGCGACCTGCAAAGCGGGCTGATTACTCCGGAGAAGGCCGCCAATAAACTCTGGGCCTTTTACGAAGACGAAATCCGCTTGACCAAAGAAAACGGACTCTTCCGACAAAGCCTCACCATCGATGGTGAAGAGCGTCTGGTGGATGTGGCCCGCGTGGGGATGGTAGCGCTTTACTTTAAAAGCGGCGACGGCCAGATGGGGTATGCCAAAAAAGAGGCGACCGGTTGGGTGATCACCACGACGGAAAGCTCCTCGGACCGCGAGCAGATCGAAGGGCTCTTCGACGCTTTTAAAAAACAGATCCGAACCGGGTTTTTTACCCTGCCTAACACCCTGCCGAAAATGGAGATCAACTAATGTCCCGACTACTCACCGTTTTTATGTTGGTATGCCTTGGGGGCATGCACCTTTTCGGCGGGGTCAATGCCGACCTGGAAGAGGCGTATAAAAAAGAGTATGCCTTTTTGGTAGCCCAGAAAAAAGCTCTTGAAACCCGTCTGGCGGAAGTGAAGAAAGAGTCCAAGGGCAAGATCGACGAAGCGGAGCGCACCATTGCGAATCTGCAGGAGAAGTTTATTGCCAAGACGACGCTTTCCGAGCGCAAGGCCCAGAGCCTTACCGATGCCGAGCGCGACATGGAGGGGGTCAAGGACAACTCCGGACTGACCGAAGCGACTCTGATGCAGGCGGAAGCCACCCTGGAAAAATACGGTTACAAAGCGGCCGCCAAGGTCAAGCCCTATGTACAGCTGGAAAGTGTCTACGTTTATGCGGCCCAGACCCTGGGAACCCTGGATAAGGTCCGCTAGGAAAATGGCAGTTTCTACCTCGAAGACGGCACCAAAGCCGAAGGTCACATTATCAAAGTGGGCAACGTAGC
>QKHD01000199.1 GCA_003250175.1 Helicobacteraceae bacterium | reverse complement strand
GCCCCCATACCGCCGCCGTTTCCGTCCATGAAGTAGCGCTGCATGTTGCTGATCGCCTTCATCTCCTCAACGAACTTCGCCTTGTTTTTCTCACCCAGAACCGTGTAGACCGAATCGAGGAAGTCATACTTTACCAGCGCTTTTTTCTCGTTTTGTTTTTGCAGGTGGGCAATGTATTTGTCCTTATCCAGCTCCTCTTTGCCAAAGGCATCGGCGGGGAAGGTTCCCTCCATGCGGACCTTGGCCATGTCCTGGCGGTAGATGCGTGCGGAGAGCTTGATGTCTTTGACATCGTCTTCCGAAAGTTCCAGGTGGCTCAGGGCGCTAAAGACCTTTTTGATAAACGGGTCGCCGCCCTGGCCGCCCTGACCGCAGGCAAAGAGACTCCCGGCACTGAAGATTACAGCTGTCATAACGATAAATAACGATTTCATGGTGGATCCTTTTTCTGAAAATTGCATAAGGTTTTACTATAGCATGAATCGTTTGACATCGGGCAAAGGATATGTTTAAATACGGGAAAAAAGACGCACCCATGCTCGATCCGCACACCCACTTCAGCCGCTGCCTGGAAGCCGGGCGCTATTTTGAGGCCCACGAAGCGCTGGAGCTGATCTGGTTTCCCATCCGGCGGCGCAAAAATACCCAGAGCCGGGCACTTCAGGGGCTGATTAACGCCTCGGTCTCTTTTGAGCTGATCCTGCGGGGTCGTCCAGAGGCGGCCAAAAAAACCTGGGCCGCCTTTGAAAAGTACCGCCCCTATATTGAAGAACTCATCGAAACAGGGGCCGCGGAGTACCAAATCAGCCTCGATGCGGTGGAGGACGTTTACAAGAAGTTTGAAGATATTTATGGCTAAACTTTCCCCCATGATGCGTCTTAAACTCCTGATCCTCGCCTTATTACTGTCTTACAGCGGGCTGTTTGCCAAGGAGTACCGCTCCATGGCCGTGGGCTATATCTTTGAACAGTCCCAGCTCAACGACGATCAGGTCGAATACACCTCCGACGTCTACAACTACGGCTACCGTTTTAACGCCTTTTACATGACCCAAAACTACCTCGTCGTCGGCGAGTTCGCCTACTACCCCAACCAGAACTTTGCCAAGGGGTTCCAAAACGACTACCGCTTTACCAGCACGATGGAGCAGATCACCTTTCGGGTTGACGCGGGATTAAAAAAATACATCATTCCCTACGTCTTTTTCGCCCCCACCATCGGCCTGCGTTTTACCGATTACCAAAGCGACATCAACTGGGCCTACAACAACACGCACCGCTCCACCCACGACAGCCTGAGCCAGATCCCCTTAAGCCTGCACATCGGCTACTCCGTGACGCCCACCAGCGACATTCTCTTTGGCATCGACATCGACGAAGACCTGAGCGACCTGAACACCCACGATTACAAGGAGTACACCATCAAGTACTTCCTCACCTTCCGCAATAACATCACTATCAACTCATCCTACGCCCGCATCAGTCAGAGCAACCCCAACGACGACCGTCAGGTGATCCAGCTGCTCAGCCTCACCATAGGGTTTCGTTTTTAATACGCCTCCGGAGCCAAGCTCCGGAGACTACGCTGGCCGCTGTGGCACTAAAGCTTGCCGCTAACGCGGCAGAATGGTTATTAACCTGTTTGCCAAGCTCCGGAGACTACGCTCCGATCACCTCGCTGGGTGAGCCGTTGACCACGTGGTAGACCCGCACGCCGTATCGGTGGGCAAAGTAGCGAATCAGCAGCCGCTGCAGGGCCGGTTCGACGGAGGGGGCATACCAGGCGTTGTTGGTAATGGCGATCATCCGTTTCGGGGCCCCTTCATACATTTGCTCCACCGTGGCTTCGTAGCAGATGGCGCTGCGCCACATTGTGCCGCCAATCAGAAAATCCGTGGGTTCCGCAGCGGTGACGTAGTCTTCCGCATCGTTAAAAAAGATGCCGTTGATGATTTTGCCCACGCCCTTGGGCAAAAAATCCGTCGTCTCGCCAAAGGGTACGAGCACCACCTTGTGGGCCACCTTCATCACCCCGTTGTCAAAAAAGTAGGTGGAGTTGTAGTGCCCCGTCTCATCACGGTAGAGCGCCCCGGTGACAATGGTGATCTTTTCGCTCAGCAGCAACAGCTCATGCACCAGATCGGGGTAGATATTGAGGTAGAGGGGAAAGACCGATTCGGGCAAGATGATAAGCCGTTTGCCCTCCGCCGCGGCGGTTTCGATCCGGAGCAGTTGGTCGTTAACGATGGTGTTGAGGTTCGCGGGGTTCCACTTGGCGTCCTGCGAATAATCGGTACCGGCCAGCACCACATCCGGCTCCGGAGACGTGACACCCGGCGTCCCGCCCCACGCGCCCAGTAGCAGTATGAAAACAGCAGGGGCCAGACGGTGGCGGTTTTTTAGGAAGATATAGAGGGCCACCGTACCCAAAATCAGGGCCAGCTGCCATTTGGCCGTGCCGAAAAAGGAGTTGACAAACATCAGCTCCGGCTTGAGCCACTCGAACCCGAAGGGGGTCATCCAGTCAAAATAGACCACCATGACCGCGGCCCGGAGATAATAGGGGCGCACGAAACCCAAAAGGCCAAAGAGCGCCGCACTCATCGCCCCCACGCCCAGCATTACCGGAAAAACCGCCCAGCCCATGTCCACATAACGAAAGCTCAGTCCGATCCAGTAGAACCAGAAAATCCCGATAAAAAAGCCTGCGCCAAGCATCGCTTTGGGGCTGAGCTGCACCAGCCGGTAGAGGGCATAAACCCCCGCTGCCGCAACGATCGCGCGGTTGGAGAGGCCGAAGGTTTCAAGGTAGATGAAGAGGCTGAACGCCGTGGCTGCCGGCAAGGTCTCTATTAGAAATTTAGTGCTAGACTTAGCGTTCAATATTTTCTCCGAATAAAGGATAGGTTCATGCCACAACAAGAAGGAAGCCTCCTCGCATCACTACTCCCACTGATCGTACTTTTTGCGATTTTTTATTTCCTGGTCATCCGACCCCAACAAAAACAGCAGAAGCAGCATAAAGCCATGCTTGCAGGCCTTCAAAAAGGTGATAAGATTATTACAAACGGCGGCTTAATGGCCGAGGTTGTCAAAACCGAAGAGGATCACCTCAAAATCAAGCTCGACGACAACGTAACCGTCAAGCTCTCCCGTGAGTTTGTTGCCAAGAAGATCGAACTAGACAGCAAAGAGTAACGTGTGAAATCGCGCATCGGTTACCGAATCGTCATTTTCACCGCGGCGCTGCTGTTTGGTATCCTCTACTCCCTCCCGACGCTGACGGATTCCAAAACAGGTTCAAAAATCTCCCTGGGGCTTGACCTTCAGGGGGGTATGTACATGCTTCTGGGCGTTAAGACGGAAGAAGCCGTCGAAGCCAAGATCAAATCGATCGCCGCCAGCATCAGCTACCACGCCGAATCCAAAGATATCCTCATCGACGCTCTGGAATTCGACGACCACCACATCGCCTTCGAACTCCTCGATCCGGACGAAAAAGCCAACCTTCAAAAATTCCTCGACGAACAACAGGGTCTTATTGTTACCGTAGACGGCAACGAATACAGCATCATGCTCACCCCCGAAGAGATCGAACTCACCAAAGATTTTGCCATTCAGCAGTCTGTTGAGACGATCCGCAACCGTCTGGACCAGTTCGGTCTGGCCGAGCCCAACGTCGCCCGCCAGGGTAAGGAGAAAATCCTGGTGGAGCTCCCCGGTGTCAAGACTCCGGAGGATGAGCAACGCGCCCGCAAGCTGATCGGCAAGACCGCCCATCTGGAGATGATGAGCGTCGACGAAGCCAACAACAACCGCGTCTACATGATGGACGCCGCCCTGGCCAAGAGCCTGGGCGACCGCATCGTCGAAGATAAAAACGAGCCGGAAACCCGCTACCTGCTGCACCAGATTCCTATCCTTGACGGCAGCATGCTGACCGACGCCAAGGTCGGCTACGACCAGGACAACCAGCCCGTGATCAACTTCAGCCTGGATGCCCAGGGCGCGGAGATCTTCGGCAACTTCACCGGTAAAAACGTGGGCAACCGTCTGGCTATCGTGCTGGACGGCAAGGTCTACTCCGCTCCGGTGATTCGTGAGCGTATCGGCGGCGGCAGCGGCCAGATCAGCGGCGGGTTCTCCGTTCAGGAAGCCCACGATTTGGCCATCGCCCTGCGAAGCGGCGCGCTGAGTGCCAGTGTGACCATGCTGGAAAAACGCTCCGTCGGGCCATCCCTGGGAGCTGACAGCATCAAGGCCAGCGCCATTGCCCTGATCTCCGGATTTCTTCTCGTTGCCCTCTTTATGATCTACTTCTACCGACTCTCCGGAGTGGTGAGCAACATCGCGCTGATTGCCAACCTCTTTATCATCATCGCCGTCATGAGCCTCTTTGGGGCCACCCTGACGCTGCCCGGTATGGTCGGTATCGTCCTGACCGTCGGGATGGCGGTGGATGCCAACGTTATCATCAACGAGCGGATCAAAGAGCTGCTCTATGAGGGCAAGAGCATGGCCAAGGCGATTGAAGACGGCTACAAAAACGCTTTCAGCGCCATTATCGATGCCAACATCACCACCCTGATCGCCGCCGTGGCGCTTTACGCCTACGGCACCGGCCCCATCAAGGGCTTTGCGATTACGCTTTCCATCGGGATTCTTGCCTCCATGCTGACGGCGATCCTGGGAACCCACGGCATCTATGAATACCTTATGCCGCGCATCACCCAAAAACGCAACATCCGCCTTTGGTTCGGTATGAAAGGAGAGGCCAAATGAGTATCTACAACTACGACAAGGTCTATGACGTTCTCAAGTTCGGCAAGCTCTTTTTGATTCTTTCCGGACTCTTCGTCTTCTTCTCCATTGCGCTAACCACCATCAAAGGTCTTACCTTCGGGATCGACTTTGCGGGTGGTACGGTGGTGCAGCTGCAATACACCCATGCGGCCCCCATCGGCCAGATTCGTGACGTGCTCAACGCCACCGAATACAACAAGGCATCCATCCAGGAGTTTGGTTCCGCGGAAGAGATCATCATCAAGATCCCTACCACCACCAGCTCGTTGGAAAAAGACATCGGTGACGAACTGCGCGCCGTGCTCAAACCCACCGGCGATTTCACGATTCGTCGGGTCGATATCGTCGGACCCAAGGTCGGGGGCGAACTACGTGAAAAGGGTATTCTGGCCCTGGCCCTCTCACTGATCGGGGTACTGATCTATGTCTCGTTTCGTTTTGAGTGGCGCTTTGCCGTGGCCTCTGTTGTGGCCCTAGTGCATGACATCTCCATCACGGTAGGAGTTATCGCCCTGCTGGGGATCGACGTCAACCTCGATATTCTGGCGGCGCTGCTGACCATTCTGGGGTATTCGCTCAACGATACCATCGTCGTCTTCGACCGTATCCGCGAAACCCTGCAGCGCTCGAAGTCCAACGACCTGATCTTTATCATCAACGAAGCGGTCTCCCGAACCCTCAGCCGTACCACGCTGACCTCGCTGACCACCTTCTTCGTTGTCCTCACCCTCTACCTTTTCGGCGGTGAGCTGATCAACGGCCTCTCCTTTACGCTGCTCATCGGTATCATGGTCGGTACCTACAGCTCCATCTTCGTTGCCGCGGCGCTTTTGAAGCTCTTTGGCTTCAAGGTCAGCGACTACCGCAGCAAAGAGGCGAAAAAAGAGGCGGCCCGTGCGGAAAAAGACCGCATGCGCGCCCAGTACGAACAGGGAATTTTGTAAACCACAAAGGAGTCAACCATGGATTGGGGAAAAGTTATCTATATCTTCTTCTCGCTGATGAGTTTTACCACTACGGCGGGATTTATTTACGATCATAATCCGATCAATCTCTATATCGCTGCCAGTGTCAATATCATCTCGACCATTCTAAAGGTAGGGGTTCGCAACCTGCTGGCCGCCGAACTGCTGGCCAGCTCGCTCGTCGCCGACCTGCACCTTCTTCCGGCCTTTTTCATGCTGCAATTCGGCAACCACATGGAAGGAGCCATCGCGCTGGCCATCGGCGCATTGATCGCCAATGCCGTCTCCACGTCACTGGTGCTGATCGAATCGGCAAAAACCAAAGAGGAATTCTGATTGAACACGTACTACGACCCACAAAGCACCGAAGCCAAATGGCAAACCTTCTGGAAAGAGCACGCATCCTTTGAACCGGATGCGGGTTATGACAAACGAAAAAAATATATCCTTTCCATGTTCCCCTACCCCAGCGGAAAAATCCACATGGGGCACGTTCGAAACTACTGCCTGGGCGACGCCTTCGCCCGTCACTACCGCAAAGAGGGCTTTAACGTCCTTCACCCCATCGGCTGGGACAGCTTCGGCATGCCCGCGGAAAACGCCGCCATCAAAAACGGCGTGCACCCCAAAGCCTGGACCTATGAAAACATCGCCTACATGCAGGGCGAGCTGGAGCGCCTGGGGCTGAGCTTTGCCAAAAAACGGGAGTTTGCCACCAGCGACGTGGTCTATACCAAAAACGAACAGTCTCTTTTTATCGATATGTGGAACAAGGGTCTGATCTACCGCAAAAAAGGGCTGCTTAACTGGTGCCCCAACGACCAGACCGTTCTGGCCAACGAGCAGGTGATTGACGGCTGCTGCTGGCGCTGCGACACCCCGATCGAGCTCAAAGAGATGCACCAGTACTACTTCAAGATCACCGACTACGCCGAGCGTCTGCTGGGTGATCTGGGCAGCCTCGAAGAAGGCTGGCCCGCTCAGGTCGTGACCATGCAGAAAAACTGGATCGGCCGCAGCACCGGGCTGGAGTTTGCCTTTAAACTGGACAACGCCTCCTATGAGATGATGAACAACAAGATCGACCGCTTCAACGTCTTCACCACCCGAGCCGATACCGTTTACGGCGTCACCTACTGCGCCCTGGCTCCGGAGCACGAAATTATCTCCATGCTCATGGAAAACGGCCACATCGCCGGCGAGGCAAAGCAGAAGATCGAAGCCATGCGACGCGCCAGCGGCAAAGAGCGCGCCCAGAGTGAAAAAGAGGGGCTTGATCTGGGTATCCG
>QKHD01000011.1 GCA_003250175.1 Helicobacteraceae bacterium | reverse complement strand
AGGCTCAGATTGTGATCCAGGACGATGCCGGAGGGATCCCCGAAGCGCTGCTGGAGCGGGTGTTTGACAACTACTTCACCACCAAAAAAGAGAAAGGGACCGGGCTGGGGCTTTTCATGGCAAGAAACATCGTCCAGGACCACATGCAGGGCACCCTCGAAGCCGCCAACGAAGGGGACGGAGCCCGTTTCGTTATCAAACTTCCGGCGGTTATATAAGCTTTTATACAAAGATGTGAAATAATACAGGGTTTTTTACATAAATTAAAGATAAATAAAAAAGGCTAGGTATGAAACAGCTAGGATGGACCCTGGCGGTCTGGACGGCCCTGGTCTGGAGCATTAGCGGATGTTCCGGCCCCGAGCTGCCCTCACCTGAAACCGGAATGGTGCAGAGCGAAGCGGTGATCCCCGCCGACGAGCCCCAGCCGATCGACGAAGGGTCGGTGTTTAACATTCCCCAGGTCGAAGCGGAGGTGGTCGATGCCCAGGAGCCGATGACCATCGCCACGGCCGATACGGCCCAGGCCGAGATGGACACGGTCGCGGCAGTAACCCCTGAACCGGCTCCAGAGGTGGTGGAAGATATTAACGAAACCGTTGCCGACGACACCAATGCCACCCAGGTGGTGGAGGAGACCAACGCAACCCAGGCCGAAGTGCTGGAACCGATCAAGGCGTTCGAACCCTACGTGACGGAACTGGGTGTCTTAAAAGTGGAGGTCGGGGTCGACACCCTGCGCTTCATGATCAAAGACCCCATCGTGAAATATTTCGCCATGGAGAATCCGGAGCGGATTGTTCTTGACTTTAAAGACCTGCGCTACTTCGAGCCGATGCAAAAGCCCATCGAAAGCCCGGCCTTTAGCTCCATCGCCACGGCGTCACATGACCACTACAACCGCGTGGTGATTAGGCTGCATGCCAAACGGGACTTTACCATCGTAAAAAGTCGCGGCGACTGGCTCTTGAGTCTCAAACCGGAATGATTTATGCTTATGATAGGACGGTTCCCGAATGTGCCGTTTCCTGTCCGATACGGTTTTTTTAATCAACGTCTCATTCATAGCCGTCTCCGGACGGCACTTCGGGTCTGCCTTTTCGCTTCTTTTTTTCTTCCCCTGATGGCGGAGGAGACCTTCCAAATTAAATACGAACCCATTACCCGCCAGTGTGATCTCTTTATCGGTCACGAGTATGTCGCGCACTTTGACCTGCTGCCTCCGGATAAGGGATGCATGTTTGTGCTGCCTTCGCAGGTCGGCGGCTGCATGCTGCTGCACGAACGCAACGCCAAGCGCAGCGAAATCGGTATAAACACCATCACACTGGAATACGACCGCCGCAACAAGGTGGCCTTTAACACCTACCGGTGCCGTTATTGATCAGGAATTTATTCATTGTATAATAGAATATATAACGGTTTGAGATCATTCAGGATTGGATGATTATAATAAGCATTATCAAAAAGCAATGCGATTTTCGAAGGAAAACCATGAAATCTGAAATGATACGTTTGACACTGGCTGCCGTTTTTTCCCTGACGTCGCTGCATGCAGCCGACGCGCTGGAACAAAGCCTTGGCGTCGAAAAGGCCCGCACCGACGCCTCCGCCAAAAGCCAGGAGAAGGTCGACGGGCTGGATGAGCAACGGGGCAAGCTCTTCGCTGCCTACAAAGAGGCGAGTGCCAAGCTCGAATCGGCCCGCACCTATAACGAGCAGCTGCGCGAGATGATCGCCTCCCAGCAGGAGGAGACCCTCTCACTGAACCGTCAGCTCGAAGAGCTCGACGCCACCAGCCGGGGGGTCATGCCGATGACGAAG
>QKHD01000361.1 GCA_003250175.1 Helicobacteraceae bacterium | reverse complement strand
AGCATCATCTGCGCCCGCATGGAGATAATCAGCTTCGCCTTGGGGGCGCGCTTCATCAGCTCCACCAGGGCTCCGGAGTGGTCGGGCTCGAGGTGGTGCAGCACGATATAACGGATCTCGTCATACCGGCACTGCTCTTCAAGGTTGGCAAAAAAGGTGTCGGAGAACTCTTTTTTTACCGTATCCATCACGGCGACCCCGTCGCTGCCCCGCACCAGGTAGCTGTTATAGGAGCTTCCGTTGGGGGTCTTCATGATGATGTCAAAGGTACGGATATTCTGATCAAAGGCACCGATAAAGTGAATGTCGTCGGTTACGGAAACACTGGCCATCGCAGTTACTTTATACCCGCATCCAGTTTTCGTGGACGTGGCCCTTTTTCTTGGCGTTGACGCAGGCGTCTACCGCGTCCATACAGGCGTCGTAGTTGATCTCGTCAACGATCTCCGGAACGATCTCGGTGTAGGTGATCGTCCCTTCGGTGTCAATAATGAAACAGGCACGGGCCAGACGGTCTTTCAGTTTGCCTTCGCTGATAAGCAGGCCGAATTTTTTGGCAAAGTCCCGGTCGGTATCGATGAAAACAGAGGCATTTTCAATCCCCTCTTTGGCCACAAAATCGCGGACAAACTCCGGATCGTCCGTGGTCACCATGACGGTTTTGAGTTTTTTGATCCCGGCCAGAAGGTCGTTAAACTTCTTGGCCCCCAGGGAGCAGACCTCGGTTTTGAGGGAAGGAATGGCAATCAAAAGCTGGGTGGTCGGGGCGATCATGCCGATCACCTCCTGGGCGCCTTCGGGTGTGTATACCTTTGCTGCAGGCGCTTCGCCGCCTACCTTGCGTGTCTTGCCCTCGAGGGTAACGGGCGTTCCGTGAACGGTGATTTGCATAATGAGTCCTCCGTGTTGACGTCTGCTTTGTAACTCTGCAATTTTCGTTCTAGTTTTAACCAACCGGATTGATTATTAAATAATCACTAAAATAAAGGAAATTCTCCTATAATAATGACATATTTCAAGCCCCTACAAGTGAGACAAATACGTATGTTATCGTTGCCGGAAAAAAGCTCTGATACCGACTTTGCCTACCGAGAACTAGCCCTTTTGTATGAAATTTCCAAGCTCATGGCCAACCCCGTGGAGATTCATGACAAAATGGCTCGGGCCATGAAACTGCTCAAAAATCACTCCTACCTGGAGCGATGCGCCGTTTTCATCACCTCGGAGACCGAAGAAGACCTGCTCGAGCTTTTCGCCTCCGTCGACCTCACGCCCCAGCAGCAGAAGATGGCGTTCTACAAATTTGGCGAGGGGGCTACGGGCCTGGCGGCACAAAGCCGCGAACCGGTCGTCGTGGAAAACATCCACAACTCCATCACCTTCCTCAATAAAACCGGGGCCAAAGACCGCAACACTATCTCCTACATTGCCGTCCCGCTCATCAGCGACGGCAACCTGATCGGGGTGGTGAGCGCCAACATGACCAAAAACTCCCCCCTGGAGTTTGACGAAATTGTCCGGATGCTAACCATCGCCGGCAGTATCTTTACCCAGGCGATTATCAGTTTCCGCCTCATCGAAACCCAAAAAGCCCGTCTGAACGAACTCAAAAGCTACTACAAAAGTGAAGTGCTCCAGACCAACCGTTTCGAAAACATCATCGGCCGTTCCGACAAGATGCAGGCGATCTTCTCGTTGCTGGCCAACGTGGCCCGATCCGACGCGACCATTCTGGTCCGGGGTGAAACCGGTACGGGAAAAGAGCTGATCGCGGCAGCCGTGCACAACCTCTCCAGCCGCAAAGAGGGGCCGTTTATCAAGCTCAA
>QKHD01000161.1 GCA_003250175.1 Helicobacteraceae bacterium | reverse complement strand
GCCCATTGACCACCGCCTCGCCATGGTTGTAGTAGCTCCGGAAGAGTCCGGACATTTTGGCTCTCAACCAACTGGAGGTCGTCAGGGTAATGCTTAAAGGCATGGCGGCCGTTTTGGAGAGGGGTTGCATACCGAGATAGTCCAGCACCCGCATGGTGCCGTCGATACCGCACTGGATCGGTTCGCCCCCTTCGTAGACCAAAACGCGCTTGCCCATTTTGGAAGCACGTTCGCGGAAGGATTTTTCCCGGTAGTTGGAGAAGAGCACATAGCGTGCACCGAAAACCCGGGCCAGTTCCAGTTCGTCGGGGTTTTCGATATGGCAGCGGATTTGAGGCGTGTTGTAGCGCCGCCCTCCTCCGGAGTGAAAGTCGATGGCCACATCGACATGGGGCATGATGGTTTTCATAATTTCGTAAGCGACCTGGGAGGCCAAAGGGCCATCCTTGCTTCCGGGAAAACTGCGGTTTAGGTCTCTGCCGTCGGGGAACTCCCGGGATTTATGTAAAAAACCAAAAAGATTCACCACCGGAATGGCGATAATCGTTCCGGAGACGGGGTTAAGCATATCTCCGGCAATCATCCGGCGAATCACCTCCACACCGGTCAGCTCATCGCCATGGATACCGCCCATGAGCAGAATCGTAGGCCCCGGATTCACCGAGCGAAAAACCGAAACGGAGAGGGTGACCTGGGTACGGATGGGGAGTTTGGCGATGGGGATGTTGATACTCACCCGCTCTCCGGGACGAATCAGCGTGTTGTGTATCCGCATCTCTTTCATTACGCCCCCACCGTGTCTTTTTTACGCAGCTGGGTGGTGGACATGGACCCTTCGATAAAGTCCATGATCTTGCCCGCCACGTCGATTCCTGTGGCGGCTTCGATCCCCTCGAGGCCCGGAGAGGAGTTCACCTCCATCAAAAGCGGCCCGCGATCGGACTGGATCATATCCACTCCGGCCACATCCAGGCCCATGACCTTAGCGGCCTGAATGGCCAGGTTTTTCTCCGTACGGGAGAGTTTGATGGGATGGGCACTACCGCCCCGGTGAATGTTGGATCTGAAATCTCCCTCCACACCCTGGCGCTTCATGGCTGCCACCACTTTCCCGCCGACCACGAAGGCGCGGATATCCGCCCCCTTCGCCTCTTCGATAAACTCCTGCACCAGAAGGTTGACCCGCAGTCCGTAAAAGGCTTCTAGAACCGACTTGGCTGCCTTCTGCGTCTCCGCCAGAACCACACCGACCCCCTGGGTGCCTTCGAGCATCTTGATAATGAGCGGTGCCCCGCCGATGCTGGCGATCAGGTCATCCACGTCCCCAACCTTGGTGGCGTAGATGGTTTTGGGCATATTGAGCTCATGCTTGGCCAGAATCTGGTGGCTTCGCAGTTTGTCACGGGAACGGGTAATCGCCAGGGAGCTGTTGACCGTAAAGACATTCATCAGCTCAAACTGCCGCACCACCGCCGTACCGAAGAAGGTACGTGAGGCTCCGATCCGGGGGATGATCACATCCACGTCTTTGAGCTCGCGGCCATTGTAGTGAATCTTGAGGTTGCCCTTTTCAATCGTGGCGTAGCAGTGCAGGTAGTTGATCACCTCCACATCCCAACCCTTCTGCTTGGCCGCCTGATAGAGACGTCTGGTGGAGTAGAGATCCGGCCCCAGGGAGAGAACGGCGACCTTAAAGCGCCCTCCGGAGACACTGCTCTGTTTGGAGACATCCACCACAAAACGGTTGTGCAGGAACTTTCGCCCCAGCAGCATGGGATAGGTCATGTTGGATCGGTCCGTCAGGGAGATTTCGGTCTCGTAATGCTCCCCCATGACCGTAATCTTGGCTTTGATGTAGACCCGATGCTCCCGGTCGCCGTTGGAGCTTTTTACCCAGCGCATCCGGTAAACCGGCATGGTAAAGAGTTTTTCGTTGTAATCGAGGTGCGAGGGATCGAGCAGTTTGAAGCTGACGGTTTTTTCATCTTTGGAAAGGGTGATCTCATGGCAATGGATCGCGTTATTGTCGGCACCGGTGTCGACTTTGGCATCCAGAAGGTAGAGATCAAGATCAGGGAAATCGACCTTTTCAAAACGCCCGATGATTTTCTTTGCCGCCATGGTTGGCCTCCCCGTTTCAAGTAAGAAAATGTAACACGCTTTTGATAAAAAAAGGGGGCTTGCACGCACATTTGATTTTTTCCCCTACTTCGGTATAATAAAAACGAATATTCATATTTCGAAGATATCGGAGCACCCATGGCACGTCCCAGCAATAAGGAGCGCAAGACCTCCATTATGAAGCAGGCGCTGGAACTTTTCTCGAAGGAAGGGTTTTACTCAACCACCATGCCGCAAATCGCCAAAAAAGTCGGCATGAGCGTGGGGAATTTCTACAACTACTTCAACTCCAAAGAGACCCTGGCCAAGGAGCTGATCCGATATATTTCCGGCATTCTCGGCGAAGAGATGCGGACCATTAACGAATCCAAAGCAAACTATAAAGACAAGATCCACGCCGTGGTCACCATGTATTTTGAGATGGCGACCAAGCGTCCGGAGATGATCCAGTACTTTCTGCGTGTCTACCTCTCCAACCGCGAGGTCTTTGAGGACGGCTGCGAGGGGATGGTCTGCGTCTCCGATTTTGTCACCGAAATCATGATCTTTTTTGAAGAGGGCGTCCGCTGCGGCGAGTTGCGCGATCAGGACTTTTACAGCGCCTTCGGCCTCTTCATGGGGTATCTGGGCGGCATGGCCTTTCTCAACGGGGAAAAAATTCTCCCCCACGCCCTTAAAAGCTACCGCGATTCGATCGCCATGAACATCTACAATGCCCTTCGCACCTATCCATGAACATCATCTGGCTTCAGGGAGTCACCTGTAATGGCAACACCCACTCCTTCCTGAACCACCCCCATCTGGCTACCCTGCTGGATCACTTTACTCTGATTCATCATCCGGTTTTACCCTGCGCCCACACCCTTCGCGCCGTCATGGAAAAGGATCTACCCTGCGACATCCTCATTATTGAAGGAGCCATTCAGGATAACCTCAACCGTGCCGATCATGATGTGCTAGGCCGCATCATCCACTATGCCGCCAAAGCAAACCATATCATTGCGGCGGGAACCTGTGCCAGCTTTGGGGGAATCCACCGCCAGATCGATCCGGAACATATCGGCGGGCTGGTCTTCCAGGGAGATGAATCCAGCGGTCCGTTGATGGCCTATCGCGACAAGATCATCAATCTGCCCGGCTGCCCCATTCATCCGGAGTGGCTGGCCAATGTTCTGCTCTCCCTTCGGGAAAACCGCACCCCCAAAACCGACGCCCTGCTCCGCCCCCTGAGCCTCTACGCCTATTTGGTACACAACGGCTGCCTGCGCAACGAATACTTTGAGTGGAAGGTCGATGCCAAACACTTCGGTACCAAGGAAGGGTGTCTCTATTACGAACAGGGGTGTCAGGCTCCCTATACCCATGGCAGCTGCAACAAAATCCTCTGGAACGGGGTCAGCTCCAAAACCCGTGCGGGTACGCCCTGCCTGGGCTGTACGGAACCGACCTTCCCGAAACGAAACCTCTTTGAGACCCTAACCCATATGTCCATCCCCGCAACGATGCCCGAAGGCATCCCCAAGCGCACCTATCTCACCGTCTCCGGAGTGGCCAAGTCGTTTCATATCAAACGGCTTGAAAGCCCGTTGATCCCCAAAAAGAGCGACGCATGATCCGCAAAGAGATTGTCGAGCGTATCGAAGGGGAAGCGCGGGTCGATTACGAGATAGAAGAAGACAAAATCGCCTTTGCCCAAATCAGCTTCCCCCACTTTCGGGGAATGGAGCGTATTTTAGAAGGCGCGCCGGCCCATGACGCGCTGATGATTACGCCGCGTATCTGCGGTATCTGCGGCCATGCCCATCTCATGGCTGCGGTTCGTGCCATTGAATCGGCCTATGCCGCAGCCGGTTCACCCATTTTCATCACCCCTAAGGCCCACGCACTGCGGGAGATTACTCTCTATCTGGAGCTGGTGCAAAACCATATCAAGTGGTTTTATCTGACCGTCATTCCCGCCCTGCAGCCCCTTTGTACAGAAACGCTTCCAAAAACATCCGGAGCCTTCGCCCCCGTTGCCCTGAGCAACCGTATCCTTGCCCTCTTTGCCGGTCAGGCACCCCACAGCGCCTACGCCATCCCCGGCGGAGTCACCTGCGACCCTTCGGAGTTGGAACAAAACCAGGCCCTTGGTATGCTCGAAGAGCTGGAAAAACTGCTGGTTTCCGATCTACTAGGGACGAATATAGCCGCCTATATGGAGATACAGAACCTCGAAGCGCTCACCGCTCTCTCCGGAGACTTTTCATACATAATAAATGAAATGGAGAAAAACGGCCTTCAAGGCATCGGTCAGAGCCATGACCGTTTTCTTGTGCTAGGCGAACACACCCTTGTTTCTCCCGCCAAAATTACCCATACGACCCTCCGGATGGTCGATAATGACAAGGTCAGCGAAGACGATACCAACACCTTTGCCAAGGGGGGCTTTACCTACGGCAAAAATGCTCTGTATAAAGGAATGTTTTTTGAAACCGGCCCCATGGCACGGGCCATGGCACGCCTCGATCCGCTGATTAAAAACATTCACCGTCGCCACAAAGATGCCCTGATCACCCGAATCGCCGCCCGAGTCCACGAAACCGTGCTGCTCATAACCGAAATCCGCCGCCTGCTCCGGAGCCTTGATCTGGAGCAGGAATCATTCCGCGCCCCCATGCCCATATCTCGCCTGAGTGCTGAAGGAGTCGGGATCGTCGAAGCACCCCGCGGTCCGCTCATCCACCGGGTCAAACTGAAGTCCGGAATCATCGAAAGATACGACATTATTACGCCCACCCAGTGGAATCTTGCCCACGGAACACGGGAAAATCCCGGCCCGGCCCAACGGGCTCTTATGGGTGCCAACCCGCACCACTCCGACATTATCTTCCGATCCTTTGACGTCTGCTCCGTCTGCACCACGCACTAAAATTCATCATTATTTCACACGGATTTTAACCTTTCTTTCAGTATCGCTGCTGTTAAAATAAGTTTAAGTAATATTCTCATATTATGTGAATGAATATTCATTTGGAGGTAGACCATGAATGAACGCAGAGAAGTGCTGAGCACCATGTTTAGCACTAAAGACTCTCAGGTTATGACGAACAAAGGTCAAGATTATTACGACGCGCTCTGGCAAAAATGCCGTGCTCGCCTTGATGAACTTAAGAAGCTCCCCATCGCTTCCAGCAACTCTATTGACGAGGTGCTTTCCAGCGAAGGGTATACCCGTCGGGATTTTATGAAATGGGCCAGTGCAACCACAGCCATGCTGATGCTTCCTGCTTCATTCACTCCTCTGGTCGCGGAAGCTGCGGAAGTAATGAACCGCGTTCCCGTTATCTGGCTTGAACTCCAAGACTGCGCCGGTAACTCCGAAGCACTCCTTCGAAGCGACGGCCCTACCATCGATGAACTGATCCTCGATGTTATCAGCCTCGAATTCCACGAAACCATTATGGCGGCTGCCGGTCACCAGGCGGAAAAACAGCTGGAAGAAGCCATGGAACACTTCCACGGCAAATACCTCTGTTTTGTTGAAGGTGCGATCCCACGTGCCATGAACGGCCAGTACGGTACCATCGGACCAAAAGGTGAAACATTCGAAGAACACCTTGTCCGCGTATCTGCCGGTGCGGCTGCTGTTGTTGCAGTTGGTAGCTGTGCTACTTACGGCGGTATCCCTGCTGCTGCTCCAAACCCAACAGGTGCTGTGGGCGTTATGGATATCCTTAACGGCAAACCGATCATCAACATCCCAGCCTGTCCTGCCAACCCGGCCAACATGGTCGGCGTGGTGATTCACTACGTTCTTTCCGGTCAGGTTCCGGAGCTTGACTCCCTGCTTCGACCGAAATTCGCATTCGGTTACCGCATTCACGACAACTGCGAACGACGTGCACACTTTGATGCCGGCGAATTCGTAGAAGAGTGGGGTGATGAAGGTGCCAAAAACAACTTCTGTCTGTATAAAATGGGTTGTAAAGGCCCCATGACCTTCAACAACTGCTCCATCGTACGCTACAACGAAGGCGTCAACTGGCCAATCGGTGTCGGTCGCGGTTGTATCGGTTGTTCCGAACCGGATTTCTGGGATAAATACGCCTATGAACGTCCAATGGCTGATGCCAAAATCAAAGCACCGACCGGCGGCGTAGAAAAAACCGTCGACGAATTCGGTCTGGGTGTCCTTACCGCCACAGCGGTCGGTATCGGTATCCACGCGGTTGCCAGCGCCGTAGCAGGTAAAAAATCAGATAACGGAGAAGCGTAATGAGCAAACATATTATCATCGATCCTATCACCCGTATCGAAGGTCACCTTCGAATCGAAGCGGTGATTGATGAGAAAACCAACACCATCATCGATGCCTACAGTGCATCAACCATGTTCCGCGGGATTGAAACGATCCTCAAGGGCCGTGACCCACGTGATGCCGGTCTTCTCGCCATGCGTATCTGCGGTGTTTGTACCGGTACACACTATCAGCGAAGTATCGAAGCGGTTGAAGACGCTTTCGGTGTCACCATTCCTAAGAATGCCCGTCTGGTTCGTAACCTGGTTCAGGGTGCTCTTTATGTACACGACCACGTGGTTCACTTCTACCACCTGCACGCCCTTGACTGGGTTGATGTTACCAGTGCCCTTAAAGCTGATCCAAAAAAGACAGCCCAAGAAGCGCTTAAATGGTCCAAAACCCCTTGGGGTGCCAGCGAAGGTGAACTCCGCGCTGTACAAGACCGCGTAGCAAAATTTGTCAAACAAGGCCGCCTCGGGCCGTTTGCCAACGCTTACTGGGGCAACAAGCACTATAAACTGACTCCGGAGCAGAACCTTCTTGCTACGGCGCACTACCTCCAGGCCCTGGATCTTCAGCGCGATATGGCGAAGATGATGGCGATCTACGGCGGTAAAATGCCACACCCACAAAGCTTTGTTGTCGGTGGTGTTACCTGTGTTCAGGACATCAAAAACCCGGCGCGCGGTCTGATGTTCAAAGACCTGCTACTTAAAGCACGTGAATTTGTTAAAAATGCCTACATCCCTGACGTTCTTATGGCAGGTACCATGTATGCAGACGAAGCCCTCGACGGTACCGGCGGCGGTCTGAAAAGCTATATGTCCTACGGCGACTTCCGTCTGGACGACACCGGCTTTTACAAATC
>QKHD01000285.1 GCA_003250175.1 Helicobacteraceae bacterium | reverse complement strand
ATTATCGCCATCGGCTCCGGAGGACTTACGGGCAAGGACAAGGAGGACTCCACCCAGACCCAGCTGAAGTTCCTTCCCATCTCGTCGAGTGACTTTATCTTCGCCTATCTGGTGGAGCGTTTCGGCTTTTTGGGGGCTTTTTTGCTCATTGTCCTTTACGCCTTTTTGATTCTCCACCTGCTCAGTCTGACCATGAAGGTCAAGGGGGACTACCTGGCCGGGGTCACCATTGTGGCGGTGGCGATTTTGATCTTTTTATACATGAGCGTCAACATCGCCATGACCATCGGTCTGGCCCCCGTCGTGGGAGTTCCGTTGCCGCTCTTTAGCCACGGGGGCTCCTCCTTTATCAACTTTATCGCCCTCATCGCCATTATTCAAAACCTGCTGGCCTTCCGGTTTAACTACATGTACACCAGCTACACCCCATTTGAGAAATAAGGAGTCCGTATGAGCACCAAGAACATCGTCTGCCCGCACTGCGGCAGCACCAACCGAATCCCCGCCGACCGCCCCGTAACCAAAGCGGTCTGCGGAAAATGCAAAAAATCCCTCATGGATACCGCCCCCATTGAGCTTAATACCTCAAAATTCAACAAACAGGTCTCCGGAAACGACATTCCCGTCGTCGTCGACTTCTTTGCCGACTGGTGCGGACCGTGCAAGATGATGGCCCCCGCCTTTGCGGCAGCGGCCAAGAAGTTTTCCCTCACGGCCCGTTTTGCCAAGGTCAACTCCGAAAAAGAGCAGGGCCTCGCCGCCCGTTATAACATCCGGAGCATCCCGACCATTATTATTTTCAAACGCGGCCGTGAAGTCGACCGCGTCTCCGGAGCCCTGCCCCAGGGTCAGCTGGAGCAATGGGTGAAAACCCACCTATGAAAAAGTCCGATTTTTTCCGCCGCCTGGGGCGTGGTGTACTGGTTTTGGGCCTGATCGCCTTTGCGATGATCTACATCCGCGTCATCACCACCTCCGGATGGGAGGCGGTCCGTATTGATCTCTCCATGCTGATCGTTGCCCTTATCTGCCTGGTTCCCGGCTATCTGCTGATGCGCATCGGCTGCATTATCGGCCGATTTGAACGGGCTGCCGAGCAGGACTAGCTCTGGTGGTGGATCGTTTCGAAACGGCGTTCGATATCCATCATCACCGCATCGAAACCTGCCGCCCCTTTTTCTAAGACCACATCCATATCGACCTCGATCCGGTCGATGTTTTCATAGGTGTGGCTCTCCAGCGTCTCTTTCAAATTTCCCGCTAGATTTTCCATCACCCGTTCCGCCCGGCCAAAGGTCATAATGACAAACTGCGCCCCGAACCAGCGCGAGATCACATCCTTATAGAGTACCTTGGAGCGGATCAGTTCCGAAACCTCGACCAGCAGGGCGTCGGCCTTGTTGATGCCGATGCGTTCGTTAATGGCGGTGAGGTCCTTGATGCTGATGAGAATCAATGCGATCCCGTTGCGGTACTTCTCCACCCCCTGCAATTCCGCTTCGAGGATTTTGCCGAAGGTATTTCGGTTGTGCATCTGGGTCAGCGGATCGACGCTGGCCTGCCACTGCAGCTCGTCGTGCTCCTTGACCAACTCCGTTACGTCCGTAAAGGAGACGATGTAGGTGTTTTTGTGGGCGGGAAACTCGCTGGCTTTGATGAGAAAAATCCGCTCGCACGTCTCCTTGACCCCCTTGGCACTCACCTCCATGTAGTGGTGCTCGCCCAGAAGGTTTTTAATCCACGCTTCGCCCAGAGGCTTTCGGCTTTTGGTATCGAGGAAGTAGTCGTTGATGTGGGTTTTGGAGAGCTTGAAATCCTTCAGGCTCTTGAAGCCGAAGAAATCCAGAAAGCTCTTGTTGACGGCAATGATTTCCGCACCCGTCGCCACGATGACGATGTTTTCCTGAAAATCGAGGATAGTCTGGATATAGAGCTGCTGACGGTGAAAATCCCGCTCCATGACGATCTTTTTGACACAGCTGTACAGGCCGTCGATGAGGCGGTTCTGGGCGAAGGGTTTGAGCAGAAACTGACTGGCCCCCGCATTGATGGCGTCGATAAAATAGCTGCGCTTGTCATAGGCCGATGCCAAAATCACCTCAATCTCCGGATGGGTGCGTTTGATCTCCTGCAGCAGTTCGATGCCGGTCATCACGGGCATCATGACATCGGTAATGACAATATCGGGATTGTGGCGTTTCATAAGAAGAAGGGCTTCGGAGCCGTTGGTGGCTTCGATTACCCGGTGGACTCTGCGGCGTAGAATATCTCCGACGAGTTTGCGCTCGTCCGGGTTATCCTCCACATACAGGAGGGTCATTTTTTTCAGTTCGTTGTCGTAGTTGATAAACTCGCTCATGGGGCCTTACTTTACAATCGTTTCGTTTCTCTTGCAAGTATGATAAGACCCCGCGGGTAAAGGGGGGATTAAAAATCCTCCATAAGAACATTTTCCATGGCAACCATAACAAAACCGACCGCCGCCATCACCATGCCGCCGATCATGGTGGCTTTGTTGGAGGCTTCCGCTTCGATAAAGTAGCCGATAAGTCCGGAGAGGCTCAGCCCCAGTCCCGCCAGCAGGACGAACAGCCCCAGTTTGGAGGCGAGTTGAATCAGTTTGGATGTGTACATGGTGTCTCCTTAGCAAAGTCCAAGGGGGTTCGCACACCCCTTGGCACGGCGTTTTTCATGGATAAAGGCCATTCCCAGGGCGTACCCCAGGGAGGTCAGCAGCACACCGCCCATCATCACCGCGAAGGTGGTGTTTTGAGGGTGTTCGATGTAGTAAAAAAGCCGGGAAAAGGTCACCCATGCCCCCAGGGCAAAAAACCCCAGGGAGAGTGCCGCCAGCTGTACCATCGGATGGTGCTTCATATGAGGCCTCCTTGATTTCCCAAGGCAAAGCACGTTTTATTCCAAATGTGCTACAAATGCATGAAACGAAACCACAGGAGCCGCCATGAGCATATCCTTAGCAACGGCCCGCCAGGCCTACACCTCCGGAGAGTTCGCCACCGCCTTCTCGCACTACGAAACGCTGGCCAAGGCCGGCGATCCGGAGGCCTTGACCACCCTGGGCTACATGTACCAACAGGGTCAGGGCGTGCCAACCGACGCGGTCAAAGCACACGCCCTCTACCTCCAGGCCGCCCAAACCGGCTACGCCGTGGCCCAGTACAACCTGGGGGTCAACTACGCCCACGGCACCGGCACCGCCGTCAATGATGCGGAATCCTTCCACTGGTACCTGGAAGCGGCCAAACAGAATGTGATCGAGGCCGCCTTTCAGGTCGCCATGATGTTTGACTCCGGACACGGTACAACGGCGGATAAGGAGCAGGCCCGGTTCTGGTACGACCGCGCCGCCCGCATGGGGCATCCGGAGGCGATGAACAGCCTGGGGGTCATCCATCAAAGCGGCGACGGGGTCGAAACGGACTGGCACGAAGCGGTGATGTGGTACGAACTGGCCGCACAAAAAGGAAGCGTCAAGGCGATGTACAACCTGGGCTTTATGTACGACAAGGGAATGGGGGTGGCTCCGGATCAGGACATCGCCCTCTCCTGGTGCCGCGAAGCCGCTTCCAGGGGGCATGAGAAGGCCCAGGCCATTATTGCCCGCCTCCAGCAGGAGGGGCGGGTCGTCTTTTAATCCAAAGGAGTCTCAATGAAACGATGGATACTCTCCGTAGCGGCGCTGTCCACCCTGCTGGGTGCCCATGACCGCCCCTATGAGCTGCAGGATGTCTTTTCTAACAACTACGATCCGGAGGCCTTTCGCAAGTCTTCCATCAAGATCGTCGGCGAAGTCTTTGCGGTGCACTGCTTTCAGGGCGGCTGCGACATCAAAATCAAAAGCAACGGCTTTCTGGTCAACCTCCACTACGATGACCCCAGGGAGGTGGTGGATTTGAAACGGGGCATCCCTTTTGAGGGGATGTGCCGTTTTATCTCATCCTTTGAATACGACCACTGCCGCTCCAACCACGAGCGACCAAAAACCAAATCCCCGCAGCCCAAGGTGCGGATCGAGATTTACGAATAAACCGCTGCTCAGCCCTTGGGCAGCGTAACGGTAAAGACCGCTCCGGCCCCGTCGTTGGCGGCTTCCATGCGGCCGCCCATGCTTTCGACGATCATGCGGGACATATAGAGCCCCACGCCCGTACCCTTGTCTTCATCCTTGGTGGTGAAGTAGGGGTCGAAGACCTGGGGCAGAATACTCTCCGGAATCCCGCCGCCGTTATCGCTGACGCGTACCGTCACACTCTTTTGATCTTCCGTCGTCTCCACCCGGATTACCGCGCCGTTGCGGATAGCGTTATCCACAAAGGCATCTTTGGCGTTGTTGAAAATATTGATAAAGACCTGGGCCAGTTCGTTTTTCAACCCGTAAATCTGCTGCTCGTCGCCACCGATAATATCAATAAAAATCCCGTTTCGTCGAATCTCGCTCTCGGTCATGCGGCATGCATAATCCACCGCTTCACGGACGGAAAAGTGGCTGCGCAGTTTCTCCGGACGGAAGAAGTTTCTAAAGTCCTCAATGGTCTGGGCCATGCCGTGAATCTGGGACATGGCATTTTTCACCACCTGATCCGCATAGTTTAGATCCAGTTCACCGTGGTAGGCGGCGTCGCGCATATCCTGGATAATGGCACCCAGGGTATTGAGGGGCTGCTTCCACTGGTGGGCGATGTTGCCGATCATCTCACCCATGGCGGCGTGGCGCGACTGGCGGATCATGGCCGCATCCTGTATCCGGATCTTCTCCACCGCCGAATCGATACGGCCCTGCAGATCGCGGTTAAAACGCAACAGCTCCGCCGTTTGCGCATCGACCTTTTCCTGCAGGGTTTCGTTCATGGCACCCAACTGGGCGGTGTAGTCGTGCATCCGCTCCATCAGCTCCCGCAGGGCCAGGCCGATATCCCCGACTTCGTCGTTGCAGGTGATGGTTTCCAGCAGCGGGTCGCTCTTCTCTGTAAAGTCGTAGCGGTTGACCACCTTGGCCAGGCGACGCAACGGCTGAAACGCATAATAGAGTAGTGCTGAGAGGAAGATCAGCACCATCGCCACAATGGCGGAGGAGAGGAGAATATCCTCCTTGTAGGTCTGCATGAGCTGCTCGTAGTGGAGGTTGGAGTAGATGATGCTGATGGTTCCCACTTGTCGGGAGGCGTCAAAGTAGTCCCGGATAACCGCATGCTCCACAATGTAGTTGCCCTTCTCTACCGGAGGCTGGACACTACCGTCTTTTTGGATGATGATATCGATGATGGCCGGGTTGTGGCTTTTGAGATCCTTGATCTGCTCGTCGATGGAGCCGTCAAAGCCGAAACTCTCGTTAATGGAAACCAGGGGCATCAGGGTCTGCAGAATAATCTGCGCCTTCTCCCGCTCGCTGGCCTTAAAGCTCTCCTTAGTGCGCTCCATATGGTGAGTAAAGACAAAATAGAGCGTTCCCGCAAAGGTAACGGTCACCATAACCAGGACTTTGGCAATCAGGGAAATTCGAATCGGACTCATGGCTGGTACTGCTTTGCGATCCGGAACAGGATCGGCTGAAAGTGGATGGCGGACTGCTTGATGGCTTCCGGATTAAGCTCCGGATAGACCTTCTGTTCCATCCGTAAGGAGAGCATGATACCCAGACTCAGGTATTCGGGGTAGACAGCGTAGCTGATCACCCCCTGATCCACCGCCGATTTGGCCACGCTGCGGACCGTCTCCTTGACGGAGCTTCCCAGGAGAAAATACCCAAGCGCCGGTTTTGGCTTAAAGCTTTCGTAGGTACTCAGGTGCACGGTCATCTCCGGACGGATGCGCTGGATGTTCTCCTCCACCATCCTGGCAAAACGCTCCTCCGCCGCATCGTACAACACCACGACGCCGCCCTCCAAACGCGCCTTGGATGGCTCGATATCGAGCAGCAGCAGCTTGGTGAAAACTTTTGTATTAATATCCAGACGGCTTGGATCATACCCTTGCAGGTTGGCAAAAAAGAGGCCGATGATCACAAACCGTCGCAGCATTAAAAGGCTCCGCTCAGGCGCAGGGTGTAGTAGCGCTCTTCCCTGGGCAGGCCGTCGGCGTGGAAGGCCCAGTTGGAGGGGACGCGGTACTCGTCGTTAAGCAGGTTTTTAACGCTAAAAGCCACGGACCAGCGGGGGTTGATGTAGTAGTGCAGCGTCTCGGTGACATGCACATAGGGGTCCAGGGTTTGGCGGTTGGCATTTTGCACCCGCTCCCCGATGTAATAGAGCCGTGAGGCCAGGGAGAGGGAGGGAGTAAAGGCGTACTGATGGGTCAGGTTGGCCAGCAGCTCCGCCGTATCGGGAATGGGCAGGTCTTTGGCATCGTCCTCTTCGTGGGTGTTAAAAAAGGGCTGGAAACCGTAGGCCATGGTTTTAACGTACGAGCCGCTGAAGCCAAGGCGCTGACTGGTGCTCAGTTTGCCGCTGTACTCCACCTCGACGCCGTAGCTGATCCGCTTGGGGTAATTGGCATAACTGTCCAGATCCGGAATTTCGCTCTGGTACCCAACGTAGATATCACTCTTATCAACGGTGCTGTCGATCACGTCATGCAAAACGGAGTAAAAGCCTCCGGCACGGAGACGGTGATCGTACCCGGGCAGATAGGTCCAGAAAAACTCCGTCGTTTCGATGCTCTCCGGAACAAGCTGGTCGTTGCCCTGTTTGTAAATGTAGGGGCCCACGGTGTTGTGCTCGATCCAGGAAGGAACCCGGAAGGCCTTGCCGTAGGCCAGCTTGAGGTTGGAGCGGTGGCTGAGGTGGTAGATCAGGCCGACATTGGAACTGACCACGGGATCGTAATGGTTGTAGTCATCCTGACGTACCGCCAGGGAGAGCTCGAAATCCCCCAGGTAAAAGAGTGACTGGAAGGTCAGCGCCTGCAGCGTACGCGCCAAATTAGTCCCGATGAAGGCATCGTCGTACTCCCGGTAGACGCTCCAGTCTTCGTCAACCGAATCATCAATAGCATCTGTTGCAATGGCTATTTGATCGTAATTGGCAATGTATTTGTTATCCAAATTGCGGGTGCGCTGGGTCATCGCTTCGATCTTAAAGCGGTG
>QKHD01000145.1 GCA_003250175.1 Helicobacteraceae bacterium | reverse complement strand
ATCGAAAATTATCCGGTCACGGACGTTGCCGGGCGGTTGGCCAAGACCTTCCTGCACAACCCGCTGACCATGCTGCTGGGCGTGTTTTTGCTCACCATCGGGTACCTCTCTTTGGTCATCACGCCCCGCGAGGAAGACCCCCAGATCGCCATCAGCGGCGGCAGCATAATCATCGCCCTTCCCGGAGCCACTCCGGAGGAGATCCAAAACGTCATTGTCAAGCCCCTGGAGCGCAAGCTCAAAGAGATCAAAGGGGTCGAGCACATCTACGGCATCGCCGCGGAAAACGTGGGAATTTTGAACGTCATGTACTACATCGGGGAAGACCGCGAATCCTCCAACCTGAAGATGTACGACAAGGTGATGCAGAACATGGATCAGCTCCCCCAGGGGACCATGCAGCCTTTGGTTCGGCCGCTGGATATCGATATTGACGTGCCGATCATCTCCATGGCCTTTTACAAAAAGACCAACGCCTCCATCAGCAATCTGGACTTTTACAAGCAGATCAAGATGGTACAGCACGAGATCAGCAAGATCAACCACGTGGCCAAAACCGAGCTAAAGGGTGAACGCAAGGAGCAGTTTAATATCCAGGTCGACCTGGGCAAACTCTCCGGATACCACCTCTCCTTGGGGCAGATCACCCAGTCGCTCCGCTCCCTGGCGGTGAATGTTCCGGATGTCAAAGGGCGCACCCAGGACGGCCGCATGGTGGTCTTCGGGGTGAAAAACGCCATCGAGTCGGAAACCGATGTGCAGAACATTATCATTGCCCAGTATATGGGTTCACCTATTTATCTGAAAGACGTGGCCAGCGTAACCCGCGGTCAGGATATTCAGAATTTCCAGAGTGCCTGGATCACCACCCGTGGCGGAAACGACCAGTTCAGCCCTAAAAAAGAGCAGGTCACCATGACCGTCTCCAAGCTTAAAGGCACCAACGCCGTCTTTATCGCTGAAGACGTCCTGGAGCGTCTGGATGAGCTCAAAGAGGGGCTGTCAAAGGCCGGTATCGGCGTGATGGTAACCCGAAACTACGGCGAGCGTGCCGATGAAGCGGTTAACGAGCTGGTCTTCCACCTGGAGATTTCCATCGTAATTATCGCGCTGCTGCTCATTTTTGTTTTGGGCTGGAAAGAGTCGTTGATTGTTACCTTTACGGTTCCGGCGATTCTGGCCATTACGCTCTTTGTGGCCTATATGACCGATCAGACGATCAACCGGATCACCCTCTTTGCCTTCCTGCTCAGCTTGGGGCTTTTGGTGGATGCGGCGATTATCGTTATCGAAAATATTCACCGCCACCTCCACGCCCACGACGCGGTTGACAAGGACATGGACGAAATTCTGGTCGAAGCAACCGATGAGATCGGCGCGCCGACCAACATTGCCACCGTGGCCATTATTTTGACCATGGTGCCCATGGCCTTCGTCGGTCAGATGATGGGTCAGTTTATGAAACCGATCCCTGCCAACGTACCGGTGGCACTTTTTGCCTCACTGGTTGTGGCCTATATCTTTACGCCATACCTGGCTAGAAAGCTGCTGAAAAAGCCGCACATGCACCATCACCACCACCATTTTCAAAAAGATGGTAGCGGCGAACACCAAGGAGAGCATCAATGAAACGCTTTGAAGAGTTTATTTTTACGGTCATCGGAGACCCGAAAAAACGCCTGTACGTGATGCTGATTACCCTTTTTGCCTTTATGGGTGCCGTCATGATGCTGCCTACCAAGGTGGTTTTGGCGAAGATGCTTCCGGGTAAGAGTGCCAATACCTTTACCGTTTATGTGGACACCCCCAGCGGCAGCTCCATTGAGCAGACCCATGC
>QKHD01000044.1 GCA_003250175.1 Helicobacteraceae bacterium | reverse complement strand
CATCGTCAAAATGAACGGTGGACTTAAGGAGTGGGAAATCTTCAACCATCTCATCGGCATCAAAACCAACCGGGGCGAATATACCAAAGAGGAAATCCCCTACAGTTACCGCCATACGAAAATTGACGGGGTAATTTTGGAGGCGACATTCGAAGCGCAGCCTGGGTACTCTCCGGAGCGATTTGACATGTTCATGGCCATGCGGGAAAACCAGCCGCAAGAACCCAGTGCGGGAAGCTGTTTTAAAAACCCCCTGCCCCACTTTGCGGCCAAGCTGATTCAGGATGCGGGGCTCAAGGGTTATCGGGAGGGGAATATGGCCTTTAGCGAGAAACATGCCAATTTTCTGGTCAATCTCGGGGGCGGAACCGCCGAAGAGGCGGAGGCTTTGATCAAAAAGGCCCAAAATGAGGTTTTAACGCGTTTTAACGTCCAACTTGACCCTGAGGTCATTATTCTTTAGATCGTCGTTTTTAGGGCCGCTTGCGGCTCGCCAAAATAGTACCCCTGTGAATAATCAACCCCTACTTCCTTGACCTTCTCGTAAACATCCTTGGAGTGCACAAACTCTCCGATCGTTTTAATTCCCAGTTTTTTGGCAAATTCGACGATGGTTTCCGTCACCAGTTCGGAGTTTTTGGCGGTATCGATATTCTTGATCATGACCGCATCGATTTTAATGTAGTCAACCTGCAGCTCCAGAAGGTGTTCGAAATTGGAATACCCCGTGCCGAAATCATCCACCGCCACCTTGGCCCCATAACTTTTAACCATGGTAATGAACTGAATCACCTCGCGGTAGTTTTCCACTCCTTCGGATTCCAGCAGTTCAAATACGGCCCGTTTGGCCGTCTCCGGATGGGCCGAGAGCTTGGATTCGATCAGTCTTCGGGTTGATTCGTCGGTAATGTCATCAACGGAGAGATTGATAGAGAAATCATAGATATTGTCCCGGAAGGTTTCAAAAGCTTTATCAATCACGGTGTGGGTGATGTGCGGATAGAGCTTGGATTTTTTAGCCACATCGAGGAAAAAGTACGGGGCGACCACGTTGCCGTCTTCTTCAATCAGGCGAACCAGCGTTTCAAACTTTTCGATCTTCCCGGTGGCATTGTTGACGATGGGCTGGTAAAAGGCGGTCAGTCGATTGTCCGCAATGGCCTCTTTCAAAACAGCGGTCCAGCGGATGTTATTCTCATACTCTTCCGCAGCAAACATGCTGTCGTCATAAATGAGGTAGCTTCTTTTGAGTTTTCGTGCCTGTTTAAGGGCTACGCTGGATTTCATTAGGATATCTTCGCTTCCGTCCGCCGCCCCAATGGTAATGCTGAGTGAAATCTCCTGATCGTTTTTCAGGGTAAAGCTCTTGGAGAGAATCTGCACGGCGCGCTGCAAGCAGGCGTCAAACAGTTCACGACTGTCACCGCTTTGGGTGAGAATGGCAAATTCATCACCACCCAATCGGTAAAGTTTGCAGTGCTCCGGATCAATGACTTCGGCCAGCAGTTCGCCCACCCGAATCAATACCAAGTCGCCTACCGCATTGCCGTAAAAGTCGTTGAGTTCGTTAAAGGCATCGATGTTGATGACAGCCATAGAACAGTGCTGGCACGTTTTGACATCCATAAAAATACGGCGCCGGTTGGGCAGCCCGGTCAGCGGATCGGTGTAAAACTGACGCTGGAGACTTTCCAGCAGTTGGTTAAAAAAGCTCTCCATATCTTTAATTTCACTAATGCGTGTTTCGAGGCTGACCCGCTTGGAGAGATCTTGGCGGGCCATAAGATTTTTGATGGAGGTGATAAAGGTGCCGATGGGGTTAACCACATTGCGCTTGAGGTTGACATAGATAAAGATGAAAATGGTCGACATGAAGATGATAAAAAAGGTAATGAGCGATTTAATCAGGGCGTTCAGAGAGATCCGGATGTTGGAGATATTGTATTTAAGATCAATCACCCCATTCACATCCCCCACGGTAATGTTGACGTGGCATTTTTTGCAGGTCTCTGTTGTGGTAATAGGGTAAAGATAGCGAATGTAGTCATCGCCATGCTGCTGCAAGAGCTCTTCTCCGGCCATGGCGCGCTGTACCATTTCATCGCTCAAGCGGGCAGAGTTGGAGTCGCCGTCGTCGCCGAAAAGATCGGCCACCTTCTGGCTGCGGTAGACGTTGATATCCAGGTTGGTATCGACGGTGTTAAGGCGATCGATAATGTGGCGGATTTCATCCTTGGCCACACCCTTGGACATGGCAGTGTAGAGGTTTTCAAAAACAAAAAGGCTGGTTTTTTTGGCTTCGTCGCGGGCGAGTTCTTCAATGGCGTGACGTTTGAGGTAGAAACTGTAGGTCATGGTACTGATGAAACTGAAAAATAGTGAGGCCAGAATGATAAAAAGAATGAGCCGGTTATAGGTGAGTTTGCCACGTGCCACGAAATTGCCCCAATAAATAATTTTTATTTATGGCCAGTCTACAAAAAAGATTGTAACGATTGTCTTAAAAGAAAAGAGGGCCCGAAGGCCCTAAAGGAGAGAGGTTGGATGTTTATACGGCTGCTTTGGCGGCGGTGAGGGCAGCGTCGTAGTTAGGTTCTTCGGTAATTTCCGGAACCAGTTCTTTATAGGCAACTTTACCGTCTTTGCCAATAACAAAGATGGCACGTGCCGTAACACCGCGAAGGGCGCCTTCGGCGATCAGCATGCCGTATTTGGAAGCGAATTCCTTATCACGGAAGTCGGAGAGAACATCCAGGTTGGCAATCCCTTCGGTAGAACAGAAGCGGCCCGCTGCAAAAGGCAGGTCCATGGAGATAACATAGGTTTCCAGACCGTCGATGGCGGCTGCTTTGGTATTGAAGTTACGTGTTTCCGTTGCACAGACTGCTGTGTCAAGGGAAGGAACAACGATCAAAAGCTGGGCTTTGTCCTTGGAACCACCGACTGTTTTGTCTTCAAGACCTTTGTTTGGCAGAGTGACCGCAGGAGCTGCGTCGCCGACTTTTACTTCACTACCGCTCAGTGTTACGGTATTTCCTTTAAGCTTGGTTGTTGCCATGGTTATTATCCTTAATTATGCTAGAATTTACTCAAATGCACACTTATTTAATCGGAGCTTTTGTAAAAGTAAACTTAAAATCAGAGGGATTTTGAATGAATAGGATAAAAATACTCTTAATTGTGCCCATTGTGTTACTTTTTACCTCATGCAGCTGGCTTTCCGGTCCGTCACAAACCTATATCGGCACGGTCACATGGGTAAAAAAGAAAAACACCACCGGTGCTGTCATGGGCTACCTGGGGCAGCAATCCTATGAATACAAGCTGGAAATCGTCACCAGCGAAGGGATGATCCTGCAGGGTGCCTACGATGAAGGCGATGTGATTCTAAAGCCGGGAGATTTTGTCCGCGTCGTGGTCGAAGGCAATGCCTTTGACGAGATCAGACTGCTCGACCGAGAAATCATGAACAGCCACTTTTAAAAGTAAAAACTGCTTTACCAGTCCCATGACCCCTTAAGGGGTTTTTTGATTATATGTGCCAAATTAAAATAAAGACAGACGCTTATGCTCATAGACCAACACGGACGGGTGGTGGATTATCTGCGGGTTTCCGTTACGGAACGCTGCAATTTCCGCTGCCTATACTGCATGCCGGAGAAGCCCTTTTCCTGGGTACCCAGAGAAAATCTGCTCAGCTTCGAAGATCTCTTTAAGTTTATCCGGATTGCCATGGATGAAGGGGTAAAGAAGATCCGGATCACCGGGGGTGAGCCGACCCTGCGCGGTGACCTCGACACCTTTATCCGCATGATCCATGACCATAATCCGGAGGTCGATCTGGCCCTGACCACCAACGGCTTCCTCATGCCCCAATACGCCAAAGCCTACCGTGACGCCGGGCTAAAACGTATCAATATGTCCCTGGATTCACTTAAAAAAGAGCGGGTCAATACCATTGCCAAAAAAGAGGTCTTTGATGAAGTGATGAAAGGCATCGACGCCTCGTTGGACGCCGGACTCAAGGTCAAACTCAATACCGTGGTGATGAAGGGGGTCAACGATGACGAAATCATCGATCTGATCCGCTTTTCCCAAAGTAAAGGTATTGCCATACGCTTTATCGAATACATGGAAAACGAACACGCCGACGTGAAACTCAAAGGGGTCACCAGCGACGAGATCATCGCCAGGGTGCGCCAGGACTATCCGGAGCTCAAAGAGGTGCCCAAAGACGCCGCATCCCCCGCAAAATATTACGACCTGGGCGACGGGTATCAGTTTGGCATTATCGAACCGCACGGCGAAGATTTCTGCAAGAGCTGCAACCGCATCCGCCTGACGGCGGAAGGCTTCTTGATCCCCTGTCTCTATTTTGACGAAGCCATGAGTATCAAAGACCAGATCCGTGCAGGCGATATCGACGGCGCGGCCCAGGTGCTTAAAGAGTTGCTGGCCAATAAGCCGGAAAAAAACCGATGGAGCCACGACGAGGGCGAATCCTCCAACCGTGCCTTCTACCAGACAGGTGGATGATGCTGCCCGTAAGTGAAATATTCTACTCTCTGCAGGGCGAAGGGCTTCGGGCCGGACGCCCCTCCATCTTTTTGCGCCTGGGTGGATGCAACCTGCGCTGCCAGGGCTTTGGCGTAGTGCGCGAAGTAGACGGCAAACGCTATGTCGGCTGCGACACCATGCAGGCGGTCTATGTGGAGCCATTTGGCAAGCTTTGGCGGGGTTACGACAACTCTCTGGAGCTGATCCAGGATATGGAAGCCACCCTGCCCCACGGCAAAAGCTATGACATCGTCTTGACCGGAGGCGAACCCACCCTGCACTACAGTGATTCGGTACTAATCGAAGTTTTAGAGTATTTTCAGCAAAAGGGACGGAGTATTACCATCGAGACCAATGCCACCGTCGTTATCGATTTTGAGGCCTTCCCGGTCTACAAAGCCTGTACCTTTGCCATGGCCGTCAAGCTCTCCAACAGTGGTGAGCCGGAGAGCAAACGGATCAATGACAAGGCGATCAGCCGCATATTTACCCAGGCGGGCGAGCGGTTTTTTAAATTTGTCCTGGATGCGGAGCACCTTAAAGAGCTAAGTCAGGAGATTACGGCGCTGACCAGTCGCTATGACGCTCCGGTCTACTGCATGGCATTGGGGCACGACGCCCAGACCCTGGCCAAGCACGACAAGGCGGTTTTCAGCTTTTGCGCCGCCAACGGTTACCGCTACAGCGAACGGGCCCACATCCGGGTTTGGGGAGACCGCCCCAAGGTCTGAATCTCATTGTTTTTTCACGGCTTTTTGTCTATCATGACAAGCAACGTATCAACAACAAGGAGAAAACGTGAAACATACGATGAAATGGTTCGCCGCCGCCGGACTGATTACGGTTCTGGCCGGTTGCGGTGCTGCACACCACGGCCCGCACTGGAGCTATGAAGGCGAAACAGGCCCAAAACACTGGGGTGAACTGGCCAAGGAGTACCGCCTTTGTGAAAGCGGTGTGGAGCAGTCTCCCATCGACCTGAAGGTAACGCAGGAAAAGAGCAGCACGAAACTGGAGTTTTCCTATCAGCCCACGGACATTGACGTCGTCAACAACGGCCACACCGTCAAGTTCAACTACAAGCCGGGAAGTTTCCTGAGCGTAGACGGCAAGAAGTATGAGCTTAAACAGTTCCACTACCATGTACCCAGCGAACACACCGTTAACGGTGGACACTTCCCCATCGAGATTCACCTGGTTCACCAGGATGAAGAGGGGCATTTGGCTGTCGTCGGTATGATGATTAAGGAAGGAACCACCAATCAGAAGATGGAGCCGGTGATTAAATACCTGCCCTATGAAAATGGTGAGAAGATTATTGAAAAGCAGGCGACCATCGACATGAGTGTCATGCTACCTAAGCATACAGAGCGCTTTTTCCACTACCGTGGATCACTGACAACGCCCCCGTGCAGCGAGTCGGTTGAGTGGTTTGTCCTGACCGATCCGATCCGGATGTCCGACGAGCAGATTACGGAATTTTCCCGTATCTATCAGGACAATAACCGACCCGTCAACCCACTGGGTTCACGAACACTCTACCTCGACTAAACCCTCTAATAGAGCCGGGCGTGCCCGGCTTCTTTCCATAAATTAAACAACGCAGCACACTCGCTCCGGAGCACATGAGGCGTAATCTCGATCGCACTGCCGCCTAGATGTTTCATGTCGTGATTGTGGATGCTCAGCTCATGAAAACCGGCCTTTTCCGCATCTTCGATCGTGGCCCCGTAGACAATACGGTCCAGTTTGGCCCAATGGCTCGCACTGAAGCACATAGGACATGGTTCACATGTAGAGTATATGGTGGCACCGCTCAGATCGATGGTATCCAGCAGCTTGCAGGCACTCCGGATCGCCGTGACTTCCGCATGGGCGGTAATGTCCGTATCGAGCCAGACCTGATTGTGGGAAGCCACCACGACCTCCCCGTTTTTGACGATAACCGCGCCAAAGGGGGTCTGCCCCTGGGCGATCCCTTTTCGGGTCGCCTCAATGGCCAGACGCATAAAGGCTTCGTCGCGGTTCATAGATCCTCGATGCAGGACTCGAAGAGGTATCGGTGATCGGCCGGCAGGGCGTCAAAGACCATGTGGGCCATTTTACGGATCTCCCACAGGGCGGATTTATTGCTCCGGAGGCTGAGGAAATTTTGCAGGCTACGGGCGTTGATGGTCCAGCTGAGTTCGGTTTTGTAGGATTCGGGAAGGCAGTATTTGGCCACGTCGTTGGAGATACCCTGATCTAAGACCTGACGGAGGTTTTCCAATGCCTTGATGCTCATCTCATCCACCAGCTTGTTGTCGGTGAGTACGAGGTATTTGGTGGCACGGAGTTTATCTTTGATATCGAAGGGGGCTTCGTCCTTGAGTTCTTTGAGGGTGTAACGCGTACTTTTGACCGAGAGACTGGCCATCCGGTGACGGGCCAGTTCCTGCAAAAGTGCCCGGCTGATCCCTTCGATATAGAAGGAGTAGTTGAGGTGCTCCAGGGTGGAAGCGTGCTTGAACTTGTTGCCTACGCGATCGATAAGGTCACGGTCTTTTTCGCCGCCGTTGTCGCTTTTGTCAAAGCTCTGCCAGCAGGTCCGGAT
>QKHD01000170.1 GCA_003250175.1 Helicobacteraceae bacterium | reverse complement strand
CCGGGAACGAGAATCTCTTTGACGATGGTCATTCCTTCGAGGCGGTCGGCCACCGCGTTCTTGGCGGCTGCAAGGATTTCATCCTTGGTGGCGGTAGGGCTGACGTCGATTTCGGCCCGCTTTTTTCCGCCCAGCGTTACGGCCAGGGTGATGCTCTCTTTGACAAAGACCTCTTCCTTGATGGGGAGGGAGGTAAAGTTGGTTCGAGCAAAGAGCGCATCAGAAAGCTCCCAGCAGATGTGGGGGATGATGGGCTCCAAAATATTGAGCAGAATGTAATAGCCTTCGCTCCAGACGGCGCGGTTTTCCTGCTTCATCAGGGCGTTTTGCGCTTCCATGCAGGAAGCGATCAGGGTGTTGAATGCCCGGGTTTTGTCAAAGACTTCGACGGACTTTTTCAGGGCTTCGTAGACCTTGAGACGGGCTTCGCGCTCCTCTTTGGTGAGGGCGGCCTGATCGATCTTTGGAAGCTCGTTGGAGGCGTCGACATTTTCAGCGTTGCGCACGAGGCGGCTGATAAATTTATAGCACCCTTCGACGGCGTTATCGTTCCACTCCAGCTCCTGGGTGGGCGGGGCGGCAAAGAGGATAAACAGGCGGGCGGTATCTGCACCGTACTGCTGAATCAGCGCATCCGGATCGACGGTATTGCCCTTGGATTTGCTCATTTTGGCGCCGTCTTTGAGCACCATGCCCTGGGTCAGCAGATTGCTGAAGGGCTCTTCAAAATCCACATAGTCCAGATCGTGCAGAATCTTGGTAAAGAAGCGGGCATAGAGCAGGTGCAAGATGGCGTGTTCGATCCCGCCGATGTAGAGGTCGACCTGACCCCAGTACTTCATATCCTCCGGAAGGAAGGGGATATTTTCAGACTTGGCCTGTTCGGTCATGTAGCGCAGGAAGTACCAGCTGGATTCCACGAAGGTATCGAGCGTATCCGTTTCGCGCAGGGCTTCGCCGCCGCATTTGGGGCAGCGGGTGTGGCGCCAGCTGGGGTGATGGTCCAGCGGGTTGCCTTCACCGGTGATTTTGACATCTTCGGGCAGGGCCACGGGAAGGTTCTCTTTGCTCTCCGGAACGACACCGCAGCTCTGGCAGTGCACCAAAGGAATCGGCGTTCCCCAGTAGCGCTGACGGGAGACGCCCCAGTCTTTGAGTTTGAAGTTGGTGACCTTTTTGCCGAAACCTTTGGCTTCGAAGTGGTCGATGATGGCCGCCTTGGCCGCCTGGTTGTCCAGGGTGCTGAACCCTTCGCTGTCGTGCAGCACGCCGGCACCCGTATAGGCCTTGCCCTCTTCAACGGACGCATCTTTGGGCTGGATGACGTATTTGATCGGCAGGCCGTATTTGGTGGCGAAATCAAAATCGCGCTCGTCGTGGGCCGGTACGGACATGACCGCACCGCTGCCGTATTCGGTAAGAACGAAGTTGGCGACCCAGACGGGGATTTTCTGCCCGGTCAGCGGGTGAATGGCCCGGATACCCAGATCAAGCCCCTCTTTTTCACTCTGGGCGCGCTCTTTGCCGCTGGCGCGTCGCATGGCTTCGATCTTCTGCTTTGCCTCGCCGGTGATGTGGCCGTTTTCCATGAGCATGGAGATAATCTCATGCTCCGGAGCCAGGGCGCAGTAGGTGACGCCGTAGACAGTGTCGGCTCGGGTGGTGAAGACGTTGAAACGGTCGATCTTGTTGTTCATCATCTCATAAGAAGCGTTGTCCAGTTTAAAGGCAAACTCCAACCCGGTGCTGCGGCCGATCCAGTTTTTCTGCATGGTCACGACCTGAGCGGGCCAGCCTTCTTCGAGGCTGCCCAGATCACCCAGCAGACGCTCGGCGTAGTCGGTGATCTTGAAGTAGTAC